>WLDY01000050.1 GCA_009704555.1 Actinomycetota bacterium
TCGCGGCTCGGTCGCATGCCAAGCGGCCGGTATCTCATATCGCCAATTGGATTACTGGGCGCGCACTGGTTTGGTAGTGCCATCGATCCGATCAGCATCTGGTTCTGGTTCGGCTCGTCTCTACAGCTTCCGTGACATCTTGGTCCTCAAGGTGATCAAGCGATTCCTGTCGGCTGGGGTTTCACTACAGAACATCCGATCGGCAGTCGAACATCTCAAAGTTCGGGGTAGTGAGGATCTCTCCACGATCACCCTGATGAGTGATGGTGCGTCCATCTACGAGTGCACCAACTCCGATGAGGTCTACGACCTTCTTCAGGGAGGCCAGGGAGTCTTCGGCATCGCTATCGGTCGGGTTTGGAACGAGGTCGAGGGAACGCTAGTCGCCCTCAAGGACGAACGCACTCCTGCGGGTCTCGATGAGCTAGCTCAACGCAGGCAGGCACGCTTAGCCTGATCGGTTTGAGAGACCTCATGCGAACCTGAGGTCCAAGTCTCATCGTCGCCCTTCTCTCTTGAGGGGCAGAGTCACACCTCATTCCATATCATTCATCGGTGGAGAGTTCGCGAGAGTTTTCGTTCGTCGATAGACATATCGGCCCAAGCCATGATGCCATCGACACGATGCTGATGGAGTTGGGATTCGCGGACCTCGGTTCTTTCATCGACCGCGTTCTGCCCGATTCCATCAAGATGTCTCATCGTCTTGCGGAAGTCCTCCCTGTGCCGCTCTCTGAGAGTGAAGTCCTCGCAGAATTGCGTTCGCGTGCATCTGAGAATCGACCACTCCGATCGATGATCGGTAACGGTTATTTCGGAACTTTCACACCGCCTGTGATCACGCGCAATCTGCTCGAGAATCCAGCTTGGTACACCGCGTACACGCCGTACCAGCCGGAGATCAGCCAAGGCAGACTCGAGGCTCTCTTTGCCTTTCAAACCATGATCACAGACCTCACTGGTTTATCCATCGCAAATGCATCTATGCTCGATGAACCTACCGCGGCCGCTGAGGCGATGACCCTTGCTCGCCGCTCTTGGCGCGGGTCCGACGACGCGATCTTCTTCCTGCACGAAGATGTCAATCCGCAGACCAGGGCCGTCATTGAGACTCGAGCGAAGCCACTCAAGATCGAAGTTCGCGCCTTTCGTGATGTGTCGGAGACAGAGGATGCAGCTGCTTTTGGATTCTTGATCCAAAGTCCCGATACCCATGGCGTACTCCATGACTACCGAGCTCTTGTCGAACGAGCACATCGAGAAGGATCACTTGTGATCGTGGGATCGGACCTGCTCGCGCTGACATTGATCGCGTCACCGGGGGAGTGGGGTGCCGATATCTCATATGGCTCAGCCCAGCGATTTGGCGTTCCTATGGGTTTCGGTGGACCACATGCGGGATTCCTTTCTGTCCGCGAGGGATTGGAGCGTTCTCTTCCTGGTCGATTGGTTGGGATGAGCGTTGATGTCCATGGTGATCCTGCCTTGCGACTTGCGTTACAGACCCGGGAACAACACATTCGCCGCGACAAGGCGACGAGCAATATCTGCACTGCGCAAGTACTCCTTGCCAATATCGCCGCGATGTATGCGGCCTACCACGGACCAAAGGGACTTCGTGCCATCGCAGAGCGAGTGCATGGCTTGACGATCGCATTCAAAGAAGCGGCAAGAAGTAATGGCCTTGAGGTCAAGAACGGCCATGTCTTCGATACAGTCGCGATAAAAACTGATCGTGTTTCTGAGTTCGTGGGCAGAGCCCTAGAACGTGGCATCAATATCAGAGTGATCGATGGGGGAGTGTGTCTCTCGTTCGATGAGACTTGCGACGAGGAAGTCCTTCGAACGCTCCTTGAGGTGTTCGATCTGCCTTCCAAATCGCTTCCATCGAAGAGAGGAACAGAAGCGATCGGTAGAAGTACTTCCTATCTCACGCATCCGATCTTCAATACTTATCATTCTGAGACTGCAATGATGCGTTACCTGCGAGCGCTATCTGACCGCGACCTTGCTCTTGATCGCACCATGATTCCGCTCGGGTCGTGCACTATGAAGCTCAATGCGGCAATGGAGATGGAAGCGGTGACCTGGCCAGAGTTCGCTTCACTCCATCCCTTCGCTCCTCAGGACCAATCGATAGGAATGAGACGGTTGATCTCGGAACTCTCTGAATGGCTGGTCAAGATCACGGGTTATGACGCTGTATCCCTACAACCTAATGCTGGTTCACAAGGGGAGTTCGCTGGATTGCTGGCGATAAAGGGTTATCACGAATCTCGTGGAGATCATCATCGGGATATCTGCTTGATCCCGTCGAGCGCTCATGGCACCAATGCGGCATCCGCCGTCATGGCTGGTATGCAAGTGGTGGTCATTGATTGCGATGAGGCTGGAAACGTCTCCATCTCACACCTCGATGAGGCGATCTTGACCTACAAGGATCGTCTTGCGGCGCTGATGGTGACATACCCTTCTACGCACGGTGTCTTCGAATCCGCTATCACCGAGATCTGCGGCAAGGTCCACGAAGCTGGCGGACAGGTCTACGTCGATGGAGCGAATCTCAACGCGCTCGTTGGACTTTCACAGCCCGGAAAATTCGGAGCCGATGTCTCCCATCTCAATCTCCATAAGACCTTCTGTATCCCTCATGGCGGGGGAGGACCAGGCGTGGGTCCCGTTATCGCCAGGAAGCATCTTGAACCGTTCCTACCCAATCACCCGCTCGATTCGTCAGCAGGGCCGACAACGGGGCCTGGACCAATCAGTGGAGCTCCATTCGGGTCTGCGGGAATCCTCCCTATTTCCTGGGCCTACATCAGGGCCATGGGGGGAGAGGGATTGCAGAGAGCGACCGAAGTAGCGATCCTAAGCGCCAACTACATCGCCAGGAGACTAGATCCTTACTTCCCTGTCCTCTATCGGGGTGAAAGTGGCTTCATCGCACACGAGTGCATCATCGACATTCGAGAGCTCACTAAGCGAACCGGAGTGAGCGTTGATGACATCGCCAAGCGCTTGATGGATTATGGCTTTCACGCTCCAACGATGAGTTTCCCTGTCGCCGGTACCTTGATGATCGAACCGACTGAAAGTGAAGACATCCACGAGATCGATAGATTCATCGCCGCCATGATCTCGATTCGAAGCGAGATCGATAAAGTCGAGCAAGGGCTGTATTCGGTCGACGAGAGCCCGCTACGAAATGCTCCGCATACTTTGGCCACGATCACTGCAAATGAGTGGAATCGGCCTTATTCACGTGATGAAGCGGTGAATCCCGCAGGAATCGAGTCAGGGTTGCAACGTCGCTCTAAGTACTGGCCAACCGTTGGGCGCATCGATGGGGCATATGGGGATCGAAATCTGGTCTGTGCGTGTGAGCCGATAGAGGCGTTAGCGATCAATCGCGCTTCTTCGTAATTTACATAATATATATTATCGGCGAAGCATCAAGCGTTGAGCACCCCAGACGGTGACCTTCCAAAGGGCCTCTATGACGATTCTTTTACTCATCTTCGACACTCCACCCTCTCGCTCAACGAAGGTAATTGGAACTTCCTTGATCGTAAATCCTGCTCGTAGGGTCGTTAGAACCATCTCGATCTGAAATCCATAACCTTGCGATTCGACCTGATTGAGATCGATCGCAGCCAGTACGCGTCGATGAAATGCTCGGTAACCACTTGTGACATCCCGTAACTCAAGGCCTAAAGCCAATCTGGCATAACTCGTCCCAGCGCGCGATATCAACTGCCTCGAAAGCGGCCAATTGACGACTCTTCCACCTGGCATCCATCGGGTCCCAATAGTCAGGTCAGCATCTCCGGTTAGCACTGGCTCGATTAGATCCGAAAGCGCCTCTGGTTGATGGCTTAGATCAGCATCCATTTCGATCAAGATCTCGAAGCCATGATCGAGTCCCCATCGGAATCCCGCGATGTATGACGGACCGAGACCCGATTTGCCCGGACGTTTGAGAACGTCGACCCAATCTAGACCCTGGGTCTCTACTAGCTGTGCCGTTCCGTCTGGCGAATTGTCATCAATGACAAGGAGTCGCACTTCATGTCCGGCCCCAAGCAAGTCAGCACGAACACCCGTCACCCGATCCAGAAGCTTCACAATAGAGGCAGACTCGTTGTAGGTGGGCACCAGGATAAGGATTCTCATCAGGGATTTATCTTCGCATACTCAATCGACGAAGTAGAGCACCGATCATCACCAGTGCAGCGAGAGTTAGAATCCACTCTGGAGCAACTTTGGGAGGAGTCGGACGCGAGGGTGATACCTCAACGACGAGACTTCCCTGCTCAAACTTCTCAATTCGTGACTGAACCAATCCATCCTTCGAGATCAAGGCTGTATCTCCGGTCGTTGCTGCCACCACAAAAGGCATCTGAGACTCGAAAGCTCGCACGCGGGTCATCTGGAATTGCTGGCCCGATTGCCAACTACGGCCGAATGTCGCGTTATTGGTCTGTACTACACCGATATTCGACCCTTCCAAGTTATCCCAACTGACGCGATCATCAAGGATTTCGTAGCAAATCAGCGGGGCGAAGCTAACACCCTCTATCTCATGAACGGTGATCTCCGATCCGGGTACGAAGTCCTTCACACTTTCAGCAAGGGAAGAAATCGATGTTGCCAATCTACGCAACGGGACGTATTCACCGAAAGGGACTAGATCTCGCTTTTGATAGGTCGATTGAAGCAGGCCATCCCCATCGAAGAAGAGCGAGACGTTCTCTGGACCCGCCTCCCCTTGTGTAACGGCTCCAATGACTATGGGAACCTGCTTTTCGCGTGTCAGGCGAGCAAGCTGGCCGCGTATCTCCGCATCCTGCAAAGGGTCGATATCTGAGGCGTTCTCGGGCCATAGAACGAGATCCACTGACGTGCGACCAAGAAGACGATCGGTCTCCTCGAAGTGGCGTCGAAAGACGTCTCGAGGCGTTGCGTTGAAATCAAACCCCAATTGCGAAACGCCCCCTTGGATGAGACCGATTCGGTATGGCTCCGCGACTGTAGTTGCCGATGCCGGCACGACACCGAGCATTCCAACGAGGACGAGTGGGAAGACTAGAAGCGTTTCTCGTCGAAGCCTTGCGAGAAGCGCAGCCGAGAGCGCAACAACTAGTCCTGTGAGAGCCACTCCCCCGATCCGTAGCCACTCCTGTAGTGGGCCATCGAGTTGGGAGAATCCGAATCTGCCCCAACCAAAGCCACCGAATGGCGCGATGGCTCGCAACCCTTCAGCGAGTGCGAAGGCAAATGGAAAGAAGACGAGCGAGGCTCGACTCCTCAAGGTACCGACTGCCAATAGGCAATAGAAGAGAGCAAAACCGGTGGCGAGGATCAACCAAGGTAGAGCGCCAACGTAGGTCGAACTCCAGTGCAGCAGCGGAAGCAGGAAACCAAGTCCGTAGAGGTAACAAAGATAGATCCGATACTTCAACCCGAGGTCCCGCGCCATGACGATGATCATCACCAGCGAGAGCAGCGGAAGGAACCAGAGTTCGAAGGGATGAAATCCCCCGATGGCCACGGTTCCGGCAAGGAAGGCGCCGAGAGAACGAAGGAAGAGAGTCATAGGTCGAGTGCTGCAGTCATTCGCTCAATTGTGCTGCCTAACTCCCACTCCTTTGCGCGACGACGGAATTCAATCAGGTCGCTCTTCTCTTTCCATCGATTCAATTCGACTCCGTCGATGGCTAAGTCA
>WLDY01000051.1 GCA_009704555.1 Actinomycetota bacterium
AAGGTATCTCGGGCGATCAGATCGATCTCCCCTTCATCGCAGCGCCAATTGCGCTCGATCACAGCTAGACCAGTGTCATTGAGATAGCGCTCGGCGATCGCCTCGCCAATCAGTCCGACGATCCGCGCCTGTTCATTCTTCGCCATGTGGCGATCCTGTAACGGCGAGACCGAGGAATGTTCTTAGTCAGGAGTGGATGTGGACCGCTAGAGGCTGTGCATCATCGAGCGATCAACTTGGCGACGTTGGAGTAGGACCGACGATGGATCGGCAATACGCCAAGTTCCTTGATCGCATCCATGTGCGCCTTCGATGAATAGCCCTTGTGAGAGGCGAATCCGTAACCCGGGAATCTTCCATCGAGTTCGACCATGATCCGATCGCGCCTCACCTTTGCGATGATGGAGGCAGCGCCCACCGAGAGGGAGACTGCATCTCCCTTCCAGACTGCGAGGGATGGCATTGCAAGGCCCTCGATCGGATATCCATCGGTGAGGGCGTAGTCCACCTTCGCTGCCAGTTGGGAGATCGCCCGACGCATCGCGCCCTCGTTCATCGCCTGTAAGCCAAAGCGATCGATCTCGTCAGCTTCGATGATGACCACTTCAATGGCTACCGCTATATCTTCGATCTGAGAAAAGAGATACTCACGATCCTTCTCACTCATTGCCTTGCTATCGAGTGTGAGTGATCCGCGCTTTCTGTCACCCAAGAGAGCCAACAATCTCTGCGAGGCAGTGTGATCGAGTGCGACAGCAGCAGCGACGAGCGGTCCAGCACATGCTCCGCGTCCGGCCTCATCGACACCCGCGATGACCTTCAATTCATGTGCGAAGAGCGAGTCTTCGATCCATGAGACGCCCACTTACTTCTCTGAATCTCCCGAGGGCGCATCCGATAGGAGTCCTTCGTAGCGCGATAGGAAGGTGACGTTCTTGATCGGCCATACGATCGCAAAGGCCCGTCCTGTGACGGCCGAGAGTGGGACGAAGCCCTTGTTGGCATCGTCAAGATGGAAACGTGAATCAGCGCTGGCGGCACGATGATCACCCATCACCCAGAGGAAGCCGTCTGGGACTGTTACATCGAATTCAGACTCGCTCGCCTTGTCGCCCGGGAAGATGTAGGGCTCTTCGATCGAGACACCATTGATGGTCAAGCGACCATCATCGCCGCAGCAGACCACTTTGTCGCCAGCGACGCCGACCACTCGCTTGATCAAATATTGCTTCGCAGGGTCAGGCAAGACTCCGATGAAGACCAGCGCTTCACGGACTCGCTCCCTGATGCCTGTGCCGAAGTCACCAGAGTCCTCAGGAAGCCACCCGGCGGTATCTCGGAAGACGACGACATCACCTCGATCGACTTCAGAGAAGAAGTTGCCGAGCTTGTTGACGGCGACGCGATCATTGACGAGGAGGGTGTTCTCCATCGAACCCGACGGGATGTAGAAGAACTGGACCAAGAAGGTCTTGATGATGATGGAGACGATGACCGCAATCGCAACCAGAATCGGCAACTCCCGAAGGAGGGATCCCCTGCGTTGCGCGCTCATGAAGAGGGAGGCGAGGAAAGCGCGAGCGCTCTAAGCCTTGTTCTCGCCGGAGTTCTCGCTCGTGTTCTCTTCTGCGACTGCCTGCTCGGTCGAAGCCACTGCTTCTACTGGAGTCTCTTCAACGATGGCTGGAACCTCATCGAGGACGGCTGCAACGTCAGCTTCGGTGACTGCCGCGCCAGTCGATGGCACGAGTTCCTCAGCGCCACGACGCTCACGGATCTTCGCAGCCTTGCCACGGAGATCTCGGAGGAAGTAGAGCTTGGCTCGACGAACCTCTCCACGACGAACGACTTCGATCTTCTCGATCACCGGTGCATGGACAGGGAAGATTCTCTCGACTCCGACGCCATAGGAGATCTTTCGAACGGTGAAGGTCTCGCGAACGCCAGAACCTTGACGAGCGATGACGATTCCTTGGAAGACCTGGACACGGCTCTTATTGCCTTCGATGACTCGAACGTGGACCTTCAGTTCATCTCCAGGGCGGAATGCAGGTACATCCTTTCGCAGCGACGCGACATCAACAGAATCAAGGACGTTCATGGCAACCTCTGGATTTCACTCGAAGACAAGACGTGTTCTTTAGCCTGCGTATCTTGCCACAGAGGAGGGTGAGAGAGCGAATCGCCCTTCGAGCGCTATCGATAGGCGCTCAAAAAGCCCGTCAATCGCTGGTGGAGGGCTGGATTCGCAGCCACCAATCGCGAGGACTCACTCTCACCACCTGAAACAACTCCCCCTGCCTCTGCGATGATCAAAGCTCCAGCGGCCTTGTCCCACTCCTTCAAACCGACTTCGAAATAGGCGTCGAGAGTTCCGGAGGCAACATGACAGAGATCGACCGCCGCTGCACCAAGCCTTCGGATATCTCGACATTGGGGCAAGAGGTCATTGATCACTCGCACTTGATCCTTACGCAACTCCATCGAGTAGGCAAAACCTGTTCCGATCAATGCGCGTTCGAGTTCGCTCTCTTCACTGACATGTATCGACTCACCATTCCTGAACGCACCTTCCCCGCGGCAAGCCCACCAGGTCGTCTCCTCCAATGTCGGCGCATGGACGACTCCGACGACGGTGCCATTCGAATCTTTGCATGCGATCGAGATACACCAACCGGCAAGTCCGTAGAGATAGTTGACGGTGCCATCGAGGGGATCGATGACCCAGGTGAGCCCTGACTTACTTGGACGTGCTGCCCCTTCCTCCGCGATGATCCCATCGTCAGGGCGCGCAGTCAGGATCCTCGAGACGATCAATTCCTCGGCCTCGCGATCCATCTGCGTTGCGATATCGATAGCAGTGGACTTGGTTTCGATGCTGAAACCGTCTGGTCGATTCCGCAGGAAAGCACCGGCCTCTTTCGCGACCTGAAGCGCCAATTCCAGTAACTTAGAACTCTCGTTCACATCCTTATCCTCTCGCAGTTCCTCCATCGAGACACCTATCTCCTCGCCTCACCCCGATCTCTGGGTCGATATGGCACCCTTTGTCCAATGAACGGCGAGTACAGGGATCATTCGAAGGATCTCCGCACAGTTGGGCGAAGCGCAGATGGCGACTCCCTTGAGCTCCACGATCTAGATGGCAACTCCTTCTCCCTTCGCATCACGGATCACCTGAGGAGTCTCGTCAACCAGCCCACGTCATCCCAGAATCGAACCCAACTCCATTCTGTGAGTGGTGACACGGGATCCGAGATCTCGATCAAGGAGATCCAAGCCAGACTTCGCTCCGGCGAGAGCATGGAGAGCATCTCGCAACACGGCAATGTCTCATTGGAGAAGGTCGAGCGATATTCGCAACCGATCCTGCAGGAGCGCTCCTACATCATCTCCCTGGCGCAAAAGTGTGAGCTCAAGAAACTCAAATCCACTCTCCTTGAAGTGATCACCGAGAAGTTGTCGCCGCGTGGCGTAGAGATGAAGAGTTGTGAATGGAACGCCTACCGTAATGATGACGGAACCTGGCAGATCATCCTTGAGTATCCGACTCGTGACGGCAAAGGTTCAGCGGCGTGGCGCTTTGAGAGTATGAAGCGTCGAATCGATAGCGATGATGACGGTGCGCGATGGATCATGGATGAAGAGCCTGCTCCCGTTGATGCGGTCATTCGTCCGATCCGCGGTGAAGAAGCACCGCCACGCTTGATCTCGATCAGAAGCACGCCTACTGCCACCCCAGCTTCAGAGAGTCCTTCACCACTTCATCGCCTCACACCGAGTGAGGCAAGAGAGTTCGATGCCGGTTACACCGACTCTGATGATCTCGATGAGGCAATGGACGATGTGAGCACCGCACATATTGACGATGATTCTGGCGAAGGAGATGAACTCTTGCTCGACATGGGTGATGAGCAGATCTCTCGTGATGCGAGGCGAGATGGTGTGACTCGCAAGGTTTCAATCCCATCATGGGACGACATCATGTTCGGCACCAGAAAGAACGACCCGAAGTCCGAGTAGGACAGACCTAAGGAGAGCTCGTGGCAGCCTCGACACCGATCCAGATCCCTGCGGAACGCCTCAATGGCCTTCGTCGCTACAACCTGATCGCCGGTATCTTCCATCTCGTCCAAGCGATCGCGATCCTCGCTCTGGCGAACGATTTCGCGTTGCCGGTCTCGGTCAACTATCTCGAGGACGCACCTGTTCCTGGAGCGGACTTCGAAAGCGTCGCACTCTTCGACTTTCCGATCGCCCTTGGTGTCGCGGCCTTCTCGCTGCTGAGCGCATTGGCTCATCTCTGGATCGTCGGCCCCGGATTCAAGGGTTATTCCGAGGACCTCCGCAATCAGCGCAACATCGCACGTTGGATCGAATACTCCATCTCATCGACTCTGATGATCGTACTGATCTCACTCATCAATGCGGTCTGGGATGTGATCGCGCTGATCGCCATCGCAGGCGTCAATGTCGCGATGATTCTCTTCGGTTGGTTGCAGGAGAAGTACGAAGAGCCAGGCAAAGGGGGTCTCCTTCCCTTCTGGTTTGGCTGCATCGCAGGTATCGTCCCGTGGATCGCGATGTTCTGGTTGCTCTTCTCTCCTGGAGGCTCAGGTGAAGCACCAGGCTTCGTCTACGGTGTCGTCTTCTCACTCTTCCTATTCTTCAATTCGTTCGCCCTGGTGCAGTGGCTGCAATACAGAAGGATCGGAAGGTTCGCTGACTATCTCGTCGGCGAACGCACCTACATCACACTCTCGTTCGTAGCGAAATCTGCACTCGCCTGGCAGATCTTCGCGGGAGTTCTGGCGACGAGTTCGCTCTAGTTTCAACTTCCCTGCCCTACTCCACTAACGTCACGCCGTGAAGCCTTCCCGACGTATCCTGCCTGCACTTCTCTTGCAGACTGCGAACCTCGCCTCCGGTCTTGGGAATGCGATGGTCACGATCTCGATCCCGTGGCTCATCCTCGAAACATCAGACTCGCCGCTCTTCGCAGGCATAGTCGTCGCACTCGCCTCACTCCCACCGCTTCTGATCTCTCCGATCGCCGGTTGGATCATCGACCACTTCGGACGAAGATTGGTCAGCGTCATCTCTGACCTGCTCTCCACGATCTCCGTGATCGCCTTTCCTCTGATCTACCTATGGTTTGGCCTCGACAATCTCACCATCCTGCTGCTGGCCTTCTTTGGCGCACTCTTCGACCCTGCCGGCTACACAGCGAGGAAGACCCTTCTCGTCGATGCTTCGAAAGCGAGCGGGATCGATCAATCACAACTCAATGGCTTCCATGATGGTGTCTTCGGACTAGGTTGGATCGCAGGACCGGCACTCGGCGCATGGATGATCGCCACCGTCGGCGCAATCAACTCGTTCTGGGTCGCTGGCGGGCTCTTCTTCATCTCCTCGATCGCTATCGCAGTCATCCGGCTTGAAGGTGATAGGAGATCAGGCTCTAGTGATCATCTCGCTGACGAGGTAATCGAACCAGAAGTCACATTGCGAAGCCTTTCCCGCGGTTTCGTCGCTCTCTGGCAGGACAAGTTGCTTCGCACGATCACCATAGCGATTCTCATACTTGCAGGTGTGTATCTCCCTACCGAGTCGATCATCCTGCCTACCTACTTCGAAGAGATGG
>WLDY01000052.1 GCA_009704555.1 Actinomycetota bacterium
CCGTGGAGAGTGGGAAGATGACGAAGGACCTCGCACTTCTCATCGCACCTGATGCCCCATGGCTCAACACTCAGGAGTTCTTGGGTGCGATCAACGACAATCTCAAGGCGAAGATGGCCTAAGGGAGAGATCTCTACCGAAGATCTGAAGTAACGAAGAAGGCCTGGAGTGATCGACTCCAGGCCTTCTTCTTATTGCCAACAAATTTCCTGAAAGAGACTCTAGAGAGCCTTTCCTGTTGCGACATCGAAGAAGTGAACCGCTCCAGGTTGTGGCTGGACCGAGATGCGATCTCCTGGGCGTGGTGGGTTCTTCGGATCCCAGCGGACGATGACTTGTGCACCTTCATCTGTGGAGTAGAACCTGACGCTTGGATCTGCTGGCTTTCCGTAGACGAATGCATCGGCGCCCAACTCCTCGACGACCTCGACATTGATCTCGAAGCCACTTGGTGCCGGGACGAATCCTTCTGGACGTATACCGACGATCACTTCTCCTTGTGCCTTGGTGGCGAGAGAGAGTGAACCGAGTTTTGCGTTCCCTCCTTCGACATGGGCTACGAGAAGGTTCATCGCAGGGGAGCCGATGAAACCTGCGACGAATGCATTCGCTGGGTTGTCATAGAGATTGCGTGGGGTGTCGCACTGTTGCAAGAGGCCATCCTTCAAGACGGCGACGCGATCACCCATGGTCATTGCTTCCACTTGGTCGTGTGTGACGTAGACGGTGGTGATCCCAAGGCGGCGTTGTAGCGCTGCGATCTGGGTACGGGTGGCGACGCGAAGTTTCGCGTCGAGGTTGGAGAGTGGTTCATCCATCAAGAAGACTTGTGGTTCACGGACGATCGCACGACCCATCGCAACGCGCTGGCGCTGACCTCCAGAGAGAGCCTTCGGCTTTCGCTCGAGATATGCCTCGAGATCCAAGAGCTTGGCAGCATCTTGGACGCGACGATCGCGTTCTTCTTTCGCGACTCCTGCGATCTTGAGTGCGAAGCCCATGTTCTCGGCCACTGTCATGTGTGGATAGAGCGCATAGGACTGGAAGACCATCGCGATATCGCGATCCTTCGGTGCGACATTGGTGACATCACGATCACCGATGAAGATCGCGCCGTTGTCGATCTCCTCGAGCCCTGCCAACATTCGAAGTGATGTCGACTTACCGCATCCTGATGGTCCGACGAGTACGAGGAACTCACCGTCATTGACGACGAGATCGAGTTTGTCGACTGCAGGTGCTGTGGTGCCTGGATAGATTCGTGATGCTTTCTCAAAACGTACAGATGCCATCGTTCTCAACTCCCTTAACCGGGCGGTACGTGCCCGACGATCCGTTGGATAAAGGTTGCACTTGCTTTGACGTCAGGGGTCCTGGCGTCAGCCGGGAGGTTACGCGAGCGTGAACGGGAAGGGAAGAGACGCACGCTCGCCCGGAGAGTCGGCGGGAAGCGGGGTGGGCTGGGATTTGAATGGGCGAGCGTGGCAGGCTTTAGAATCAGGCACCTCATGGACCCCGACCCGAGTACCTTCTCCCTGGTTCAACTCCTCCTCGATATCGCCCTCGTCTTCTTCTTCATAGGCCTGGGAACAATCTTCGTTGCCGCTGAGATAGCCCTCGTCACCTTACGTGAAGGCCAGGTCCGGCAATTAGCTGGCCGTGGAAAGCGTGGCGCCCGAGTCGCCCATCTCGCAAAGGACCCCAATCGTTTCCTCGCCGCCGTCCAGGTTGGCGTGACCCTCTTTGGCTTTCTTTCCGCTGCTGTCGGCGCTGACCAACTCGGTGAATACCTCATTCCTTATCTCATCGATACCGGGATCTCTCCTGCGCTCGCCGAGACGATCTCACTCGTCGGCCTCACTCTCGTCATCGCGTACTTCTCGCTCGTCTTCGGTGAGTTGGTCCCAAAGCGCGTCGCGCTCGCAAAGGCTGAGGCGCTTGCACCAACCCTTGCCATCGTCGTAGATAACGTCGCCAAAGTCTTTCGCCCGCTGATCTGGTTGCTCTCACGTTCGACCAATGCTGTCGTCCGCCTCTTCGGAATCGACCCCAATTCCGGGCGTCAAGATATGTCGGAAGAGGAGTTGATGGATCTCGTCTCCGGCCATCAAGCGCTGACCGATGAGGAGCGCGATATCGTCGAAGAGGTCTTCAATGCGAGCGAGACTCAGATACATGAAGTGATGCGCCCACGTACCGAGGTCGACTTCCTTGATGCATCGCTTACGATTAAAGAGGCGATCACAGTCGCGGTGGAGAAGGCGCACTCTCGCTATCCCGTCGTTCGTGGTTCTAGCGATGAGGTCGTCGGCTTCATCCATGTCAGAGACCTTCTCGATCCGGAACATGCACCGACCTCACTGATCCGTGATCTGGTGCGCCCCATCATCTTCCTTCCTGGGACTAAGGGTGTCCTTCCCGCGCTGAGTGAGATGCGTGCAGGTCGACAACAGATCGCGATCGTCCTTGATGAGTATGGCGGTACCGATGGCATCGTCACCCTGGAGGATCTCGTCGAGACGATGATCGGCGATATCCATGATGAGTATGACGAGAGCGAGAATGAGATCGAGACCCAACCTCGAACCGGCGAACTCGAAGTCGATGGACTCGTCGCGCTCGATGATCTTGCAGAAGAGATAGGTAAGAACCTGCCGGATGGCCCTTATGAGACGCTCAGCGGATTGATCATGCATCACCTTGGCCGTATGCCAGTGGACCATGATGTGGTGCATCTCGATGGATTCCGCATCACTGTGATCGAGATGGAAGGACGCCGAGTCGGTCGCGCACTCGTCTCCGTCACAGGTCCCGCCATCAACGAAAGCGCCCGATAAACTTCAGAGATGAAGCGAGTCCTATCCGGGATCCAACCGACAGCAGACTCATTCCATCTAGGCAATTACCTTGGCGCGATCAGGCAATGGGTCGCACTTCAAGATTCCCACGATGCTTTCTACTGCGTCGTCGATCTCCATGCACTCACTGTCGATGTCGATCCGAAGGTCTTGACGGAGCGGACGCTCGCTTCCGTCGCGCAACTGATCGCGCTCGGAGTCGATCCGAATCGTTGCACGATCTTCGTGCAGTCCCAGGTCTCTGCACATAATCAACTTGGCTGGGTGATGGAGTGTCTTGCGGGTTTTGGTGAAGCAAGTCGGATGACTCAATTCAAAGACAAGTCACAGAAAGCCGGTGCGGATCGAACCACCGTAGGTCTCTTCACCTACCCCTTGTTGCAAGCAGCTGACATCATGCTCTATGGCGCGAATCTTGTCCCCGTGGGTGAGGATCAGCGGCAACACATCGAACTAACTCGTGACCTTGGTCAGCGTTTCAATACCCGTTATGGCGAGACGCTTGTCATCCCTGAGGCGCAGATCATGAAGGCAGGTGCGAAGATCAATGACCTTCAAGACCCAAGCGCGAAGATGAGTAAATCCGCGGCTTCTCAAGCAGGTGTCATCGACATCTTGGATGAGGCGAACGTCAACATCAAGAAGATCAAGTCGGCCGTGACCGACATGGGTAAGGAGATTCGCTTCGACGAGAAGGAGAAGCCCGGAATCTCCAACCTTCTGACCATCTTGTCGCACCTCGGTGGGAAGTCCATCCCTGCACTCGAGGCGGAGTTCGCTGGCTCGGGGTATGGTGATTTCAAGATGGCAGTGGCGAACACCGTCGCTGACTACTTCGCACCGGTGAGGACGCGGACTCAGCAACTTCTGACTGAACGCTCAGAGCTCCTTGCCATCATCGAAGCAGGTGCGAAGAAGGCAGAGGTCGTAGCAAGCGATACCCTCGCTCGGGTCTATGCGAATATGGGTCTTCTGCCACGCCATCGCTGACCGTTCAGGGGAGGAGTGAGTGATGATGCGTAGATATCTCTCGCTCTCTCTCGCCACACTCTTGCTCATCACCTTCACCGCCATCTCCCAAACCACTTCAGCCTCCTCTTCCGATGGGATCGATCGCACGAGGAAGATCGCACTTCTCTTCGACTCCGGAGGACCAGGTGATGGATCCTTCAATGACGCCTCACGATCTGCGCTTCGCAAAGCGGTGAAGAAGTACAAACTCTTCGCACCCAATGTCCGGGAGTTGGTCACCGACGGCACCGTGGGTGATCGGATCTATCGCCTTCGACTGATGGCACGCAATGGCTACTCCATGATGATCGCTGTCGGCAGTAACAATGCTGAGGCGGTTCGTCGCGTCAGCCTTGAGTATCCCGAATTGGAGTTCGCGATCATCAACGATGGCACAGTCAGCGGCCTCAATGTCGCATCACTCGTCTTCGATGATCGCCAAGCTGCCTACATCGCAGGTCTTGCCGCTGCGCTCACCACTCGTTCGAAGCGAGTCCTCTATGTCGCTAAGGATCAGGCAGAACTCAATCGGCTCGCTTCTCACTTCGAGAATGGTGTCAAGGCTGCCAACCGCGCGGGCATAGAACTCAATCTCTCGCATATGGGGCTTGATTACGCCTCACTCCTCGATCCACCGCGTGATGGTTCTCGCGATGGCGGAATCGACCGGGTCTACTCCACCTGGAATCTCGATGCTGCGGTCCTCTCTGCGATCATCGTCCGTAATCGAGAACGAACACGGCTCGGTCAGATCAAGTTGATCGCGAACAGCCCGGATCAGTACTACGTCAATCTTGCGATCGCCAAGCCACATCTACTCCTTACGATCAATCGAAACGTCGAAAGGGCTGTCGACCTCGTGGTTCGCAGTGCAGTTCGAGGCGATTACATCCTCGATCTCCTCGATGGGGTCAACAACATCTTCGGTATCCGATTCACATTCGCTAACAATGGTCTCTCGGTGGTCTACAAGAGTGATACCTCACAGAAGGTGAAGTCGCGGATCGAAGAAGAGATCGCTCGCATCAAGGCGAAGGAAGTGAAGTTCTGATCCTTGCCGATGAGAGTCGATAGTGCGCCCGATAGGATGAGGGCATGACTGGCCAACTCGATCCGAGTCAGTGGGATCTGCTTCGTGAGCGGGCGATCGAGGTGATGCACCGCGCCTACGCCCCTTACTCCGAATTCAAGGTCGGCGTCGCAGCCTTCGTCGATGATGGTCGTATCGTCACCGGATGCAACGTTGAGAATGCAAGCTATGGAGTCGGGCTCTGCGCAGAGTGTGGTCTTGTCTCTGATCTCGCATCAAGCGGTGGTGGAAGGTTGGTCGCACTCGTCTGCGTCGATGGAGAAGGAAACCTCTTGCAACCCTGTGGCCGATGTCGACAGATACTCTTCGAGTTCGGCGGTAATGACCTCTTGATCGCAACGCCCGCTGGGATCCAATCCCTCGGGCAACTCCTTCCCTGGGCATTTGGCCCGGAGAATCTCAACTGATCTCATTCTGATTATGACCCCTGGTAGTTCAAGCGGCGCGCTTTCGGCATCGATACAAGCCAATCCAAATCTTGCAAAGAAGCCGACTCGCAAGCAGGTCCACGCGCTCCCGAAGGCGCTTCTCCACGACCATCTTGACGGTGGTCTACGCCCTGCCACGATCATCGAGTTGGCTGATGAGATCGGTTACGACGCACTACCTACCGACGATCCAGAAGAACTCGGAAGATGGTTCGAAGAGTCGTGTAATTCCAAGTCCTTGGTC
>WLDY01000053.1 GCA_009704555.1 Actinomycetota bacterium
CTAGCCCTCATTTCCTCGGACCCGAAGTGGATCCTGGCAAAGGTTCAAGAGGCAGGCTGCACATCCGAGGGGACACTGAGAGCAATACAGATCTACGCAGCAGATCCGGGGAGATTTGGTGCAGCAACCACATTCTGCAGGAATGAACGACCAGTCGCCTTCTTCCTCGATCGAAATTTTCCCCCGCTCAACTGGGCGCACGTGATGGGAAGCGAATTCGGAACATTCATCCAACAGAAGGAAGTACTGAAGAGTCCCTTGGCGAGTGCGGGAAAGAGGTGGGAGTGGGACACCGTCTCACCTGAGTGGTACAGAGAAGGGGGACAGACCATCTTCTCCGCCATGGGTAGTTCCAAGCAAGAAGGGAGGTGGAGCTTCAACTCACGAGATTGGATACTCGAGTCAGGAGACTGGTGTGTCAATGACGATCTCATCGAATATCGATGCGCTCACAAGATCGGAGCGATTTCGATCGAGTTGGCTATCGCCCTGTATGGCCTTGATGCACCACTGAAGATGTGGGGCAATTTGGATGCGGGTTTGGATCAAAGAGCTCTCTTTGAGAGAAGTTTCAACTCCTCCTTCGACAAGTTCAATGAGTGGACCAAGGCATATCGACAATTCCTGGTCGCAAGGACGCCACTGCCCGAGGACCTTCTGCAGGCGCTTCAGAAGAAGTGAACTTGTAGCTCACCCAATCTTAGGCGTGGTCGATCCGGAATCGTCGAAGTGACTTTGGCGCCCACCAATTCCATTCGCCGAAGAGTCGCATCAATGCAGGTACGAGGAGTCCACGAATCACGGTGGCATCGAGAAGGATCGCGAAGGCGACCCCAAAGCCCATCATCTTGATGGATGTCACTCCGCTGATGACGAAGATTCCGAAGACTGTGGCAAGTAAGAGCGCAGCGGCGGTGATGATGCGTGCAGAGCGTTGTAATCCAAATGCCACAGCATCCTCGTTGTTGCGACCGTTCTCGTACTCCTCCTTGATCCGAGAGAGCAAGAAGACCTCATAATCCATCGAGAGGCCGAATGCGACGATAGCGATCAAGATCACCGTGCTCGTGTCCAAGGTTCCTGTAACGGTGAAATCACCAACCAGGAAGGTGAGATGACCATTGATGAAGATGTAGGTGAGTACCCCCATCGTTGCGGCAAGTGAGGCGAAGTTGAGGAGGATCGCTTTGATCGGAAGCAGGATCGATCCGGTGAAGAGGAAGAGCAGGATCAAGACTGTCGTGAGGATCCAGATCAAGACATAGGGGAGAGTCCGTGCGGTAGCACCCTGTGTGTCGGCGTAGTCGGCTGCGACACCGCCGACGAGAGCATCGATGCCTCCGAGGAGCTCCCTGATATCGGCGATCAACTTCTCGGCCTCTGGAGTGCGAGGAGGCATCGAGTGGATAGCGACCAATCGAGCTGCCTCACCCACTTGTGTCAGCTGATCTACTCTGACGATCCCTTCCAGTTGTGGAAGTTGAGAGCGGAAACGTTCGATCGATTCCAACTCGTCCGAAGCAGTGGGGAAGATGATCTCGATCGGATTGCTCTCTTGTCCGGGGAAGTTATCTGCGATGAAGGCAGCCGATGCAGCAGCAGGATCGCTTGCCGGCAGCACTCGAGAGTCGACGAGAGAGAACTTGATGTCGGCGATCGGTGCAATCAGGATGCCAAGTCCGATCGTCGTGGCAATGACGACTGAGATTGGCTTTCGCATCACGAAGCGGGCCAGCTTCGCCCAACCGCCATCGTCTTTCACGACGAGACTGCTCTTTCGAATCAAGCCCTTATTGATGCGAGCACCAAGGATCATCATGATCGCCGGTAGTGGAATGAGTGCGCCGGCAACTGCTAGAGCGACGACTGCGACACCGGAGTAACCCATCGACTTGAAGAAGTTCTGCGGGAAGAAGGTCATGGAGGCAAGGGTGAGGATCACCGTGATTCCCGAGTAGAAGACGGTCTTGCCGGCGGTCTTGATCGTGGTCGCAACGGCTTCTTCTTTCGAAGATCCCTTCCAAAGTTCTTCGCGGAAACGATTGACCATCAGGAGTGCGTAATCGATACCCAGACCGAGTCCGAGCCCTGTCGTGAGATTGAGGGCGAAGATCGAGACATCAGTGAAGAAGGTAAGGAGGAAGAGTGCGAAGAATGTGCCAAGGATCGCTGTCACTCCGACCATCAGCGGCATTGCGGATGCGACCATCGCTCCGAAGATCAACAGGAGCAGGATGAATGTGATGGGGATTGAAATCGCCTCTGCCAGCTTCAGGTCATCTTGGATCTTTCCATTGATGGCGTTGGCGAAGACCGCTGTACCGGAGGCATCGATGTCGAGACCTTCATAGTCACGGTCATACTTGGATTGGTAGTAGCCACCTGCGCTGTCGATCTTGGAGAAGTCGCTACTGCGGAGATAGATGAAGATGAATGCGCTCTTTCCGTCCGATGACCTAAGCGATGGCGCATTCGTCGACCAGTAGGAGACGACCGTCTCTGCACTCTTCTCTGCGCGTAGCTCGGCTTCGAGTCTCAAAGCTCGCTCTCGAACGGAAGGATCGTCGACGCCCTCTTTACTCTTCACGATCAGAACGACAGTCGGATCCTTGACCTTGAAGGTCTCCTCGAGATATTCCCAGGCTTTCGCTGAGTCGGAGTTAGGGTCGCTGTAGCCGCCGGAGTCGAACTTTGCGAAGACTTGTGCCCCGATACCGCCTGCAATCACGATAGCGACGAGATATCCAGTCAACATCACCTTGCTGCGGGTGATGATCAATCGACTCAGAGTCTGGAACACGCTGGCGCCCTACCTTCCTTATAGCTTTTTTCGTTGCTTCACTTCACATCTTCATCTCGCTCGTAGACTCCTACCCGTGAGCGAGATACTGCCGAATGTCACCAGCGACGAGATCGACCTCGAGAAGGACGAGTCTGGTCGAGAGGCGGAGATCCAACGGGAGCGCCCGCCCCATCACGATCGATGAGGTCAATCGCTGCTGGAACTTGTCGTACTGGTGGTGCTGGTCGAAGAAGTCGATGGAGCCGGAGCCGGAGTCGTGTTCGCGCTCGTGGAGGGAGTTGAGTCGCTCTTTGAGTTCGAACTGCTTCGTGAGTCGGTCTTGTAGAAGCCGGAACCTTTGAAGACGATCCCGACGCTGTTGTAGACCTTGCGGACGGCGCCTTGGCACTTCTCGCAGGTACTGATCGCCTCGTCGGAGAAGGATTGGACCACCTCGAACTCTTGACCGCACTCGTTACAGAGGTATTGGTAGGTCGGCATGGTGTCATTGTAGAAAGAGTGGTGAGAGATGACGAATCGAGAGGATAATCGCCACATGCTCGCCAAGCGCAAGAGTGTGGCCTTCCTTACTTCTCTACTCATCTCACTCATCAGCTCGATGCTCGGTGTGAGCACCGCGCATGCAGTGGAGGTGACCTCGACCTCACCGGGAATCGATGCCACAGTCGTGGTCGCTCCGAATTTCGTCTCTGTCACTGCCGATCAAGAGCTCTTGGAGTTCGGCAATGCGCTCGTGGTGATCTCACCGTCGAACGAACGCGTCGATGACGGCCTGATCACCGTATCGGGAAACACTGTCTCAGTCGGTATGACGGAACTGACGGAATCAGGGAAGTATCTCGTCGAGTATGAACTCCTTGTCGCAGAGGATTCACCGCTCTTTGGAAACTTCTCCTTCCGCTTCCAGGCGCCACCTGTGATCGATGAATCGACAGCGTCGCCAGCTCCAGGAGGCGAGGATGGTTCGAGCGAAGACGGTTCACGTGAAGTAGGTAGCAACCTCACCGACTACCTCGTGATCGGACTTCTCGTCCTGGCATTCTTCGTCTTGATGTGGCTAGCGCGTTTCGCCAGATCAACCTTCCGTAAGGAGTAGTCCTGCTACTCGTAGCGACTGACTTCCTTCCCGTCATCTCGGGCTTCATCGTCACCGGTTACCTCTTCGCGCAAGCCTTCTTGTTGCCAGAGCGTGGTGGCGTCGTCACTAAGGTAGGAAACTCCACCATCATCAAGGTCGCGCTGATCTGGGTGATCTCGAGTGCGGTCACGATCTTCGTGAGTCTGCGAGAGATCATCGGCGGTGAATTCGATTCCACGACCATGCGCTCGTTCCTGACACAGACCGGGTTGGGACGAACGCTCGCGATACAACTGGTCGCGTCCTTGCTGGTGCTGCTTCTACTGGGAAGGATCCGACGTGGTGGAGGAGCGTTAGCGCTCCTGGTCATCTCACTTGTCGCGTTGATCGCGCCCTTCTTCGAGAGTCATAGTGGTGATGCAGGGATGCATGGCTTGGCTATAGGTTCGATTCTCTTCCATATCGGTGCGATCGCACTCTGGATCGGCGGACTCGTCTCATTGTTCTTCGTCGATGGCCAGATGCGCGCTCTGGTGCTTCCTCGATTCTCAGCCATCGCGCTTTGGCTCTCCGTGATCGTGATCGTCACGGGCGTTGCCAATAGTTGGACTCGGATGAACTTCATCGATGCTTGGGGATCTACCTACAGCCTCATCTTGATCTTCAAGGTGACGCTAGTGATCGCTCTCATCGTTCTGGCTAGCTATCTCAGAAGGAGTTTCGCCACTCGAGGGCTCTCGAATCCTCTGATCATCCTCGAGGTGACACTCCTTGCCTTCATCTCTCTGATTGGAAGTTGGCTCTCACGGACCGAGCCACCACTACGCGGTGATTCGATCTCGGCAGATGACCTTCGCGCTCTTGCGATCACGGGAGTGAGATTCCCGGAGGAGCCGACTCTTTGGAGATTGAGTATCGCCTATGAGGCAGATGGAATCATCCTCGGCATCTTGATCCTTGCAACGGCCCTCTACATCGCTGGCGTCGTCAAGTTGTCGAGGAATGGTGTCAAGTGGCCGGTGGGACGAACCATCGCCTTCGCACTTGGAATCTCTGTCATCGACTTCGCAACGAGTGGTGGTCTTGGGCTCTACTCCTTCTTCTCGTTCTCACATCACATGATGGCGCACATGCTGCTCGGGATGGTCGCGCCGATTGGGATCGTCTTAGGTGCGCCGATCACACTTGCACTGAGAGCGCTCCCTGCAGGTAGGTCACTTGCGGCATCGGAGGGAGAGCATGAGGCAGAGCGAGGCCCTCGGGGTCTTCTCACTGCGATCCTCTCATCACGATTCGTCGCCATCATGAGCAACCCGATCGTGGCGCTCGCGATCTTCGACGGCTCGCTCTTCGCGCTCTACTTCACACCGATCTTCGATCTTCTGATGGGAAGCCATCTCGGACATATCGCGATGAGTCTTCACTTCCTGCTCGCTGGCATCCTCTTCTTCCATGTGATCATCGGTGTCGACCCAAGGCCAAAGCAGTACCCCTACATCTTCCGGATCGTCATTCTCTTCGCAGCGATGAGCATCCATGCCTTCTTCTCGATCGCACTCCTTTCCTCCACCAGTTTGATCGGCGGCGAGTACTACGAGACATTGGCGACGCCATGGGTGCTGGATCTGCTCGAGGATCAGCGCATCGGGGCATCGATCGGCTGGGCGATGGGCGAGATTCCGATCCTTCTCTCCCTAGTCGCCACCTTCATC
>WLDY01000054.1 GCA_009704555.1 Actinomycetota bacterium
CCACTCTCCACGGTTTCGATACAGACACGCTCGAGCGTCTCAGCGAACTCGTTGAGCTTCGGATTCGAATCCAACTTCGCGCGATGTGCGAGACCTCGAGTCCATGCGAAGATCGAGGCGATCGGATTGGTTGAGGTGGCCTTACCTGCTTGATGGTCGCGATAGTGGCGAGTGACGGTGCCATGCGCAGCCTCCGCCTCGACAGTCCTGCCATCAGGGCTCATCAAGACCGAGGTCATGAGACCCAGCGATCCATACCCCTGTGCGACGGTGTCGGATTGCACATCGCCGTCATAGTTCTTACAGGCCCAGATGTAACCGCCCTCCCATCGGAGTGAGGTTGCGACCATGTCATCGATCAATCTGTGGTCGTACTCGAGACCGAGTTTGTCGAACTCCGACTTGAACTCACTCTCGAAGACCTCTGCGAAGATGTCCTTGAAGCGACCGTCGTAAGCCTTGAGGATCGTGTTCTTGGTGGAGAGATAGACCGGATACTTCCGTGCGATTCCGTAGTTGAAGGAGGCACGAGCGAAGTCGCGGATCGAATCATCCAAGTTGTACATCGCCATCGCGACGCCAGAGCCTGGGAACTTGAAGACCTCGAACTCCATCGGCGCCGAGCCATCCTCTGGCTTGAAGGTCATAGTGAGGGTTCCTTTACCTGGAACCTTGAAGTCAGTGGCGCGGTACTGATCACCGAATGCGTGGCGGCCGATGACGATGGGCTTGGTCCAGTGTGGGATCAATCGCGGGACATTCTTGATGATGATCGGCTCACGGAAGATGACACCGCCGAGGATGTTGCGGATGGTGCCGTTCGGTGACTTCCACATCTGCTTGAGATTGAACTCTTTGACTCGAGCCTCGTCAGGAGTGATGGTCGCGCACTTGACGCCGACGCCATGTTTCCTGATCGCATTCGCAGAATCGATCGTCACCTGGTCGTTCGTGGCATCACGATGCTCGATACCGAGGTCGTAATACTCGAGGTTGACATCGAGATAGGGCAGGATCAATTGCTCCTTGATGAAGGACCAGATGATCCTCGTCATCTCATCACCATCGAGCTCGACGACGGTTCCCTCGACTTTGATCTTGCTCATCTACTTGCCCTCCCAGATTCTTCTCTAGAGATCCTTCACATCTGCTTGCTTCGAACGGACTGCCTCAGCTGCCACTTTGAGCGCATCTAGCTCAGCGCCATCGAGTGCAGTCTCGACCACCTTCTTCACACCGCTTCGACCGATCTCTGCCTCGACGCCGAGATAGACGTCGGAGATCCCGTATTGCCCGGTGACCCATGCACATACCGGCATCACTGCACCGGAGTCCTCGATCACTGCCTTCGCCATCCTTGCTGCTGCTGCGGATGGTGCGTAGTAGGCCGAACCTGTCTTCAAGAGCGCGACGATCTCCGCGCCACCATTGCGGGTGCGATCGACCAACTCTGCGATATCGCTTGCTGAGAGCATCGATGAGAGTGGCTTGCCGTCGACCGTACAACGGCTCGGTACCGGCACCATCGTCTCGCCATGTGAACCGAGAGTGAGCGTCGCGACACGTGATACCTCGACGCCAAGCTTCTCCGCAACGAAGTGAGTGAAGCGGGCGGTATCGAGCATCCCGGCCTGGCCCATCACTCGGTTATGTGGGAACTTCGTTGCGATCTGTGCCAGTGCGGTCATCTCATCGAGGGGATTGGAGACGACGATCACGACGGCATTAGGAGCATGCTTTGCGACATTCTCTGCGACGCCACGGACGATTCCGGCGTTGACTCCGATCAGATCCATGCGACTCATACCAGGCTTGCGTGGGAGTCCAGCGGTGATGACAACGACATCAGAACCTGAGATCGCCTCGTAACCCTTGCCATCTGCGGTGGTCGTCTGACCGATCACCTTCGTCTCGAAACCTTCGATGCTTCGCGATTGATTGATGTCGAGTGCGATGCCCTCTGGCTTGCCCTCCACGATATCTGTCAAGACCACGGTCTCGAAGATGTCGTATTCAGCAAGACGAAGCGCGGTGGTTGATCCATAGAAACCGGCTCCGACGACAGTGACTTTCCCGTTACGTGCCATATCGATTTTCTCTCTTCTTCGATTCTTTCGCGTTCGTTTCTTTTGCGCCTGCTATCGCAGCAACTTCACGCCTCTTCAAATCCTACCGGCGGATCTGTCGTGCCTTTGCCGGCGGATCTACCTCAGATCGATGATCTAGGAAGGAGCAGCGCCACTGTTATCAAGGCCACAGCGATGATCAGTGGTGCGATGACGGCAACCGGACGGCGCCAGCCACGATGGATCGCATCGGCCCCGACCTGGAGGACGATGCCTACTCCCATGATGATGGCACCGAATCTGATGTTCGTGAATAAGGCGGTGATGACACCAACCAGGAAGAGCGAGGGACCTAACCAACTCAAGCCGCGACCGATTGCGACCATCATCTCTTCATCTTCCTTCGATGGATCTGCATGATGTTATCGAGCAACATCGCCCGAGTCATCGGACCGACTCCACCTGGGACGGGTGAGAGCGCTCCTGCCACCTCTGCGACAGCGGGATCGACATCACCGAAGAGTTTGCCATCGACGCGTGTGAGTCCGACATCGACCACTGTCGCACCGGGTTTGATCATCGAAGGTGTGAGGAACCACTTCTTGCCGACTGCTGCGATCACGACATCAGCCTGACGGATGATCCGCTCCGGATCGATCGTCTTCGAATGGACGATCGAGACCGAGGCATTGACATGGTGCGATGAGAGCAACATCGCAAGCGGTCGTCCCACCGTGATCCCGCGCCCGAGGATCGCGACGCTCACACCTTCCAGTTCGATCTCATAGGAGCGAAGGAGAGTGAGGATCGCAAGAGGGGTGCAGGGATAGATGCCATGCTCATCAAGGAGTAGGTGTCCGAGATTGATCGGATTGAGTCCATCGCAGTCCTTCTCGGGATCGATCGCCTCCAAGAAGGTGATGCTCTCCCTCCCAGGGATCGGCAACTGGACGATGAATCCGGTGCAGTGCGGATCGCGATTGAAGGAATCGATCGCAGCGTGGATCTCGCGATCGCTCGCGCTGGCAGGTAGTTCGACACGTAGGGACCTGATCCCTACTTCAGCGCAATCACGGTGCTTTCCTGCGACATAAGTGTGTGATGCTGGATCATCCCCGACCAGGATGGTGCCAAGGCCAGGACGCTTCGACTCTGGCAGACCCTCGAGCTCGCTCTTGATCGCGCTCTTGATGGCAGAGGCGATACGTTTGCCGTCGAGTGTGATCATGGCGCGAGTTTATCTCTAGTGCGAGAAATGACGGCGATGCGTGAGATACATCGATATCCCAGCCATCGACATCGCTTCGATCACTTCGTTATCGCGCTTGCTCCCACCTGGTTGCACTATCGCTACCACACCTGCATTTGCCAACTCCATCGCACCATCGGCGAACGGGAAGAAAGCATCACTTGCAGCAACTGCACCCTTGACTCGATCGCCGCCACGGATCACAGCAAGCCTTGCAGCATCGACTCGGCTCACTTGTCCCATGCCGATACCAATCGTCGCTTGATCCTTGGCGATCACGATCGCATTGCTCTTGACGCTCCTAACTGACTGCCACGCGAAGCGAAGATCTGCCATCACCGATTCACTGACCGCTTCACCAGCGACGAGATCCCAATCATCACTCGACTCAGAGAGGATCTCATCGCGCTCTTGTATCAAGATGCCACCAGAGATGAAGGCTCCAGTAGTCGAATGATGGCTTTGAGCCACTTCCAAGATTCGCAGGTTCTCTCGCTTCTGCAACTCTGCCAACGCATCGTCGCTGAATCGTGGCGCGACGATAACCTCTAGGAAGATCTCGGTGAGATCCTTCGCGAGGTCGACATCGACTTCTCTATTTGAGGCGATGACGCCACCGTAACTCGAGACTGGATCGCACTCCAATGCCTTGCGGAATGCAGCCCTAGGTGAAGCTGCCTTTGCGATGCCACATGGATTGGAGTGCTTGATGATCGCGATAACAGCTTCGCCATCCCCGTGATCGGCAACGGCACGCCAGGCGGCATCGGCATCGAGATAGTTGTTATAGGAGAGTGACTTGGAGTTTCGGTGGGAGAGATTGCGTGCACCTGCGATCCCACTTCCATCACTGAGGATCAAAGCGCTTTGGTGGGGATTCTCGCCATAACGAAGTCGCGCTGACCCACTACCCGAGGAAGCGAAGGAGTGCGCGATCGAGAGGTCGTACTGTGCCGTGATCGCAAAACCGATGCCAGCGAGTTCGCGCCTTCGGCCCTCATCCAATCCAGTCGGCAAGGATTCGATCAAATCTTGATATTGCGAAGAAGATGTGAGGAGAGTGACCTCCTCGAAGTTCTTCGCAGCGGCTCGCATCAGCGCGACCCCTCCGACATCGATCTTCTCAACATCGAGACCCCCATCAAGAGATGAGGCAGAGAAGTCATAGAGATTGACCACGACCACATCGATGGGCGTGAGTTGCTCTCGTTCCTTACCTGTCGCCAGGATCCCAGCGAAGATCTCAGGATGAAGCGTCTTCACTCGGCCTCCGGCGAGTTCACCAATTCCCGTGATCTCACTGACTTCTCGCACCTCGATGCCTGCGCTACGCAGATCCTTCACCGTCCCAGAGGTAGCGATCACTTCGAAATTCGCTTGCATCAGCGCTCTGGCAAGGTCGACGATGCCACTCTTGTCAGTGACGGATATCAGAGCCCTTCTCTTCATGGCTTCAGACCTTCGTCTCGCGACTTGGCTCTTTCATCCAATTTCACTCTTGCAAGGATCGCGCCTTTGGAGAGAGCCATTCCTAAGGCTAACTCGCCTGCGAGTACGAGTGGAAAGCGCCACCATGAGGGACCGACCTCACCTAGTACATCAGTGATCAATTGCCCGCTCGCAGTGAGCGCTAGGAATAGGGAGAAAGTGAAGAAGGCCGCGAGTGCGATCGCTGAAGTGAGATCGCCTCCGAAGCGGGCGAGGAGTCTGCGATGGATGAAGAAGCCGAAGGCGATCACTACAAGAGCTCCTGCTATCGCCCAGGGGAAACTCCCTCGCGGTAGCGCGCCAAGCAGAGGCAAGGCCGGTAACTGTTCCAATTCGAAGATGAAGGGGTGGATGATCGACTCGCTTCCGATATGCGCTCCGGATCCTGAGATGTAACCCAACGTTGCTACCACGACATTCGGCAGATAGAGGAGCTGGATCACGATCAATGCGACGCCACCGAAGATGCCAGGACTTATCACCGTAGTGAGGTCGATGACTGCGCGATAGTGGATCGCCAGTGATACGAAGAAGGTCAGTGTTGCGAGGGCGAGAAGGAGAGCGAGCGCGAATGCGGCCCATGATGTCGCCACCTCCCAAGGCTGACGCGTTCGCGTCGGCATCAAACGTGAGGCGATCAGTGAGAAGAGAAAGGTGACGACGAGAGCGATGGGAATCGCGAGATAGACCCGGACCGAAACCACTTCGTCTCGCAGGGATGAGAAGAGCGAGATGATGGTGAGAAGAAGGG
>WLDY01000055.1 GCA_009704555.1 Actinomycetota bacterium
CGTCAACATCTTTTGCCAACCCCGCTGTGACGACCGGCCGACTCTTCACCGACTCATTCGCGGGAATCTCGCCCCAATCCGTTCCTGCATTCGTCGCCGCCCAAGTAGTCGGTGCCTTGATTGCGTGGGGAGTCCTCGCAAGGGTTCGGACCGCATCGATCAAAGCCAGAGATTCGAGGTAGTTGATGTTCGCTGAGAAGAAGCCAACAGTCCTCTTCGTCTGTGTCCACAATGCAGGGCGATCGCAGATGGCAGCCGGGTACATGCGCCATCTCTCAGCGGGGAGAGTGGAAGTCCTCTCGGCTGGATCAGCGCCGAAGGATTCGATCAATCCGCAGGCCATCGAGGTGATGAGCGAGGAAGGTATCGACATCGCATCAGAGCAGCCGAAGATCCTCACCACCGATGCCGTCGTTGCCTCTGATGTCGTCATCACGATGGGATGTGGCGATACCTGCCCCTTCTATCCCGGCAAGAGATATGAGGATTGGGTCTTGGATGATCCCGCAGGTCAGTCGATTGATGTCGTTCGCCGGATCAGAGATGAGATCAAGGGGCGAGTGGAGTCTCTTCTCAAGGAGATCCTTTAGATCTTGGGGTTCGGACCGCTTCCGACGTTTCCGTAGCGGTGATTCGTGATCGAGATGCTTTGTTCCTTGAGCCATCTCGTCAATTCAACGCCACCGACTTGGGTCATCGGGCGAGTGTCGACGGAGAGACCCAACTCGATCAGTTCGGCAGTCGGAGGAACCTCACTGCTGAGCCATCGGACTTTGCCGAATTCGTTCTCTCGTGCGAATCGCAAGAACTCTTCTCGCGTCTCGTTATCGCTTAGGACGATCTTGATACCGAATTCCCTCGTCAGCCAACTGATGAAGAGGCGCTCTGGGTGTGATGTGGATGCATCGACTCGTACCAAGATCGGCTCGACATATTTGCGATAACGAAGGTAGTTCCGTTCGACATGGAGAGATGATGTTGGGATCAGTTGCGAACCGGTTCGATCCCACCAGATCCGAGCCGACTTCTTTGCCGCGTCAGCATCGACGACAAGTGGCCAATTGCGTAACTGCTCAACATAGTGTGGTCCACCCGCCTTTGAGGTCGGACCGACGCTGCTTCGCTTCCAGCCACCGAATGGTTGTCTTTGCACGATCGCTCCCGTGATGGCGCGATTGACATAGAGATTGCCCGCCTCGACCTTCGAGATCCAACGCTCGCATTCCTCTTGATTGAGCGAGTGGATGCCCGCCGTCAATCCATACGGAGTGGAGTTCTGCCAGGTGATGGCGGTATCAAGGTCGGGTGCTCGCATCACAGCTAGTACCGGGCCGAACCACTCGTTTTGGTGACTCCATGAGCCCTCCTTGACTCCGACCTTGATGCCGGGGCGCCAGAGATGACCTGAGTCATCGAGTCGTTTTGGCTCGAGAAGCCATGACTCACCTTCATCGAGCGTGGTCAGCGCTCTAAGGAGCGCACCACTCGGCGGTTTGATCACAGGGCCGACGAGAGTGGCGAAAGATGTCCCAGCACCGACGACGAGTGATGAGGCAGCATCGATCAACTGCTTCGTGAAACTTGGATGATCATGGATCTTGGCATCGACTATTGCGAGAGATGCAGCGCTGCACTTCTGTCCCGCGTGACCGAAGGCGGATTGGACGAGATCTTTCACAGCAAGGTCGATATCTGCTGAAGCCGTGATGACGATCGCGTTCTTCCCGCTCGTCTCTGCAAGCAGAGTCAATTCAGGTTTCCAGGAGAGGAAGAGTCTCGCGGTATCGAATCCGCCGGTCAGGATCACAGCTGCGACATCATCGTGAGTGATGAGGTACTTACCGTTCTCATCGTCTCGACAGGGGATGAAGTGCAGTACTTCCTTAGGGACTCCTGCTTGCCAGAGATGATTGACCGCGCTCCACGCGACCGCAACGCTCTCTGGAGCCGGCTTGAAGATGACGGTATTACCTGCAGCAAGCGCAGCTAGTACGCCACCAAGGGGGATTGCGTATGGGAAGTTCCAAGGTGGCACTACTGCGATGACACCCATCGGTGTCGATCCGCGCGTTGCCCCGATCGCTGTCATCGCGTAGTAGCGAGCGAAGTCGATCGCCTCGCTGATCTCGGGGTCAGCTTCGGCTGCAGTCTTTCCGGTATCGCGAGCCATGATCGAGATGGTCTGAGCTCGCGACTCCTCCATCACCTCTGCGGCTCGAAGCAGGATCTCACCTCGACCCTTCGCCCCTAACTCGTCCCAGGAAGCAACTGCCTTAGAGGCGATACGAAGCGCCTTATCTATATGGACGCGATCTGCGAAGGAGTAGCGATACCAGACTTTGCCATTCTCATTCGGGTCACGCCCCTCCTCGGTCTCTGTCGTGATGATCTCCTCGCCGCCGATGACGAGTGGGATGTGGAGATTGGTGACGGTCTGGATCCCCTTGAATGCTTTACCTAACCGCGAGCGATACTCACCGTCAGTGAAATCTCCATCGTGTTGGTTCTCGAACTTCTCTAGGAGGTGATGCGAGTGCGCCTCCTCCAATCGCAAGGAGCGCGTAGAGATGGTGGCGCGATCGTGGACTGCGTTCTCGAAGCGTCGACGCTGATCCTCGAACTCTGCACTCTTGGCAGTGATGGTGAAAGAGGAGCGGAGATAGTTCTCTTCTGCGGTGTTCTCATCGAGTCGTCGCACGAGATAGGCGACGGCACTCGGAAAGTCCGATCTCTTCGTGACCGGCGTGTAGAGGAGTACCGATCCGAAACGCTCTGCGATCGCGAGGGCTTCCCCGTTCGCCATCCCTTCGAGCATCTCGATATCGATCATCTCGGCAAGATCGCGCGATCTCGCAAGGTTGGTCGCCCAGACGATGTGGAAGAGATTGTGGCTTGCGATACCGAGGCGGATAGCTCCGCGATTCTCGGGGCGCAGCCCCTCATCGACCAATCGCAGGTAACTGGCATCGACGTCGGCCTTGGTGAGATAGGGCGCCTGGGTATGGCCGTGGTACTCCGCTTCCGCACGCTCCATTGCGAGGTTCGCACCCTTGACGAGGCGGATCTTCACGCTGCCACCACTCCTTGCGTGACGTTCTCTGCTCCACTCGATCAAACGATGGAAGTAGGCATGGGAGTCGGGAAGGTAGGCCTGGATGACGATGCCGGCATTGAGAGATTCGAATTCAGGTTCATCGAGTAAGCGCATGAAGAGTGAGACCGTGATCTCGAGGTCGCGGAACTCCTCCATGTCGAGGTTGACGAAGGCACCCTTCTTCTTGGCGAGCCGATAGAGATCTCGAATCCGTTCTGAACATCTCTCGATCGAACCTTCCGTGTCGAGCGTGATGATCTGGCTGATGATGCTTGAGATCTTGACCGAGATGTAGTTGACCTCATCACGCGAGAGCATCTCCAACACTGACTGATAGCGGGCGGTCGCTTCCTCATCACCGAGGACCGCCTCACCAAGGACGTTGATGTTGTTGGCAACTTTCCTTCTCTCACGTCGCGTGAGGTGTTTTGCCAAAGGTTTCTTCTCCGAAGCGAGGATCGCTCTCTTACTTGTGGAACGCACTTTGGCGATGACGATTGCGATCGTGAGTTTCGGCAGTAGGAGAGAAGTCAGAGCGGCCAGTTTGATACTGAGGAAATCGATGAGACCGAGCCCCAAAGTCGCTTCCTTGGTGATCTGTCGGAATCGTCTCGCTGCCTCACGAGGATTGACGATGCGGATTACTTCATCGGTGAGGCGGATGGTGAGGTCGATCGCCTTCGGATCCTTGAGCAGCCTTGCGAAGCGACGACGATGTATACGATCCGCGCGAGCCCTGTTCTTGCCTGCGAGATCGAGAAGTTCTGCGACTTCCCTTACTGTCGCCTCGACATCGGGTTCGGCCTGTCGGAGGTTCACCGCGCCACCATAGCCAACGGATGCTCGCGAAGAGGTGGCGAGTAGGCTTGGACCATGACAATGGAGTCACCTCTCGATACCGCACGCTCGCAACTTCGAAGCGCAGTGGAGAAGCTCTCACTCTCGGAGTCGATGTGGAACACCCTTTCGACACCGCGCCGGATCCTGGAGGTGGCGGTTCCGCTACGACGCGATACCGGCGTAGTAGAGATGTATAAGGGCTATCGGGTCCAGTACTCCACGACGAGAGGACCGTCCAAGGGCGGTATCCGCTTTCACCCCGACATCGATCTTGATGAGACGGTGGCGCTCGCGATGTTGATGACGTGGAAGTGCGCCTTGGTCAATCTTCCCTACGGTGGTGCGAAGGGTGGGGTCGCAGTCGATCCGCGTGGGCTCTCTGCTCGTGAGAACGAGAGGCTCACTCGTCGCTACACCTCCGAGATCCTTCCCATCATCGGACCGGAGCGCGATATCCCGGCTCCCGATGTCGGAACCGATGAGAAGAACATGGCCTGGATGATGGATACCTACAGCGTCAATGCCGGTTTCTCCGTCCCTGGAGTCGTCACAGGCAAGCCGATCGTCCTTGGCGGCTCTCTCGGTCGCACCACTGCCACCGGCGACGGAGTTGCGATCTCGGTGCGAGAGGCGCTGATCGATCGCGGGATCGATATCAAGGGAGCGACGATCGCCATCCAAGGTTTCGGCAAGGTCGGATATTGGACTGCGGTGGCAGTCGAGGCCATGGGGATGAGAGTCGTCGCTGTCTCCGATGTCTCTGGCGGTGTCAAGGATTTCGGTTCGATCGCTGACTTGCACGACCACATCGCATCGGGTGGCGAGATCGCAAACTATGGCAAGGGCGAGCAGATCAGTAACGAGGAGTTACTCCATCTCGATGTGGATGTACTCGTCCCGGCAGCGCTTGCCGATGCGATCACGAGCAAGAGCGCTCTAGGCATCAAGGCGAGGATCGTGGTCGAGGGTGCGAATGCCCCGACGACCCCGGAAGGCGATCGGATCATGCACGATAACGGCATCACTGTCGTACCGGACATCTTGGCGAACTCAGGTGGCGTCATCGTCTCCTATTTCGAGTGGGTGCAAGATAAGCAGAACTACTTCTGGAGTGCGGATCAGATCAAAGAGAACCTGGAATCGATGATGATGCGAGCCTTCGCCGAGGTTCGACAACTCGTCAAGGAGAAGAATGTCTCGTGGCGTGATGCTGCGATGATGATCGGTGTCGGGCGCGTTGCCGAGGCACATAAGTTGCGCGGCCTCTATCCGTGATGGAACCGAGAGTAAGGATTCAGAGATGGTGATGGAAGTAGATGGCAAGCAGTATCACGTGCGCCTGGGCAAAGGTGATGTCGGAAGATATGTCTTGCTTCCCGGGGATCCCGGCCGCTGCGAGTACATCGCCAAGTATCTCGATGACGCAAAGTTCGTCTCAAGCAATCGTGAGTATGTCACCTACACCGGAACCCTTGATGGTGTCCCGGTCTCCGTCACGTCGACCGGAATTGGTTGCCCCTCTGCTGCGATCGCAGTCGAAGAGCTCTATCGATGTGGCGCAGATACCTTCGTGCGCGTCGGTACCTCAGGACACATCCAGAAGGATCTCA
>WLDY01000056.1 GCA_009704555.1 Actinomycetota bacterium
AAGGTTGATCAACATCGAGGCAAAGCCGTAGATGGCGTTGGTGTGTTGACCACTCGACGTGGAGAAGTTCTCCACCGGTAAGGCATAGAAGGCGCGGTAGGCCAAGGAATGGCCATCGAGAAGGAGAATCGTGCGAGCCGAACCCTTGGCCTTGCCCCGCTCCGGCAACTTACTCACGTCAGCGAGTGTGCCACAGCGAGAGATTCCCTTATCATCGCCACATGTCTGAAGAAGGCGAGATCGCCGATTACATGGACTTCCTCATGAAACGTGGGAGCGGTGAGCTCGGCGAGAAGATGGGTATCGAGATTCTCGAAGCCTCCCCAGACCGAGTCGTTGGAAGGATGCCCGTCGAAGGCAACCGACAACCGATCGGTCTCCTCCATGGTGGCGCAAACGCCGTCCTCGCAGAGGGACTTGGATCGATCGCATCCCAACTCCATGCCGGTCTCAATAGGACTTCGGTTGGAATAGAGATCTCATGTACACATCACAAGTCGGCGACATCGGGTTTCGTCACAGGAGTGGCCACGGCCATCTCACGAGGTAAGACGGTCACCTGCTACGAGATCGTCATCACCACTGATGAGGGAGTCAAGACCTGCACCGCCCGATTGACCTGCCTGATTTTGGATAGGGCGCCGAAGCCACTGAGCTAGAGCGGAGATTCAGAAAATCCTCTCCTAAAAGTGATGATTACCGGATGGGGCTTGGCTAGGATTCCCGGAATCTCTTACCCCCTAGATGTTGAGGAGTCACACCTGATCGTGAGATCTGTGACAAAGATGAAGAGCACGGAGAATCGCTCTGCAAATTCACTCTTCACGTCCCTCGGTCGACTCTTGGTGATCTTCACCCTTGCTCTCCTCACTCCGCTCTTGCTCTCCACTCAAGCCTCAGCAGAAGAGGTGACGACATTCGGTGGCACCGTCCTTGACTCCGCGAAGAAGCCGCTGGAAGGCGTGGTCCTCGTTGTCCGCGACACGACCAGCGAACTCGGCACAGTGACGACCGATGCCGAGGGGCGTTGGAGTTACTCGGTGGAGAAGACCGGTAACTACTGGGTCAAACTTGATGTGAACACGCTTCCGTCCGGCCAAGGATTGACCGAAGGTGCGGGAGAAGAGAAGAAGGTCATCGTCTTCTCGCTCGGCAAGACACTTACTGTGCTCTTCCCAATCGGTGAAGGTGCAGAGCGTGTCTCCAACTTCGATCGCACCATGCAGCTCGTTGTCGATGGCGCGATTCTGGGACTTGTCATCGCGCTAGCAGCGCTCGGATTGAATCTCGTCTTTGGCACCACTGGTCTTACCAACTTCGCCCATGGCGAGATGCTCACCCTCGGTGGATTGCTGGCCTATTTCTTCAGCGCGGTGGTGGGACTACCCGTGATCGCAGCAATACCCGTGGCGATCCTTGCCGCTGCATTCATCGGTGGGTTCTTGCAGGATCGCTTCCTTTGGAAGCCACTGCGAAGGCGCGGCACCGGATTGATTGCGATGCTCGTCGTCTCTATTGGCTTTGCGATCCTGGTTCGATACTTCTTCCTCTTCATCTTCGGCGGCGATACGCGGCAACTACCGCAATACGCCGGTCAAGAAGGTCTCACCTTCGGACCCGTATCGATCACTCCGAAATCGATCATCACCACATCGATCGGCATCATCCTCCTCGTCTTGGCAACCCTCTGGCTTCTCCGTACCCGCATGGGTAAGGCAAGCCGAGCGGTCGCGGACAACCCAGCGCTCGCTTCAGCCTCAGGAGTAGAGGTCGAACGAGTGATCAGAGCGGTCTGGATCCTCAGCGCGATTCTCGCCTCCTATGCAGGCATGATGATTACGGTCAACCAAGGAGTCTCATTCTTGATGGGGCAAGACAACCTCCTCCTTATCTTCGCTGCCGTGACTTTAGGAGGGCTCGGTACCGCAAATGGTGCTGTCGTCGGATCTCTCGTCATCGGACTCTTCATCCAACTCTCAACGCTGGTGATACCAACGGAGTTGAAGTATGTCGGTGCCCTCTTCGTATTGATCGTCATCTTGCTGGTCCGCCCACAAGGAATCTTGGGCAAGAAGGATCGGGTGGGCTAAATGGATTTTCTCTTCATCATCCAGCAATCGCTCAGTAGCGCTATCGGCGTCAACACCATCATCTTCGCGCTCGCAGCGATCGGCTTGAACATGCACTTCGGATACACCGGGCTTTTGAACTTCGGACAAGCGGGCTTTCTCGCGGTCGGCGCCTACACCACCGCTGTTCTAGTCGTCTCTTTTGATTTCTCCTTGTGGGCTGCGCTCGGAATGAGCGTTCTCGCTTCGGTCCTCTTCGCACTCCTTCTTGGAGTCCCGACGCTACGTCTTCGCGCCGACTACCTTGCGATCGTCACCATCGCTGCAGCAGAGATCGTCAGACAAATTGCCCGCTCAGCTACCTTCAATGACACCCTCGGCGGATCCGATGGCATCACCGGAAAGTTCGGAAAGGCCTATTTCGATCTCAATCCCTTCACTGAAGGATTGGAGACGCCGATTCTCAGATTCTCACCCAATGACCTCTGGGTGGTGATCACCGGATGGCTCTTGGTGGCAGCGGTACTTGGATTCATGTGGTTGATCGTCAACTCACCGTGGGGTCGAGTCCTCAAAGCCATTCGCGAGGATGAGGAGGCGGTTCGTTCCATCGGTAAGAACGTCTATCTCTACAAGATGCAGTCGTTGATTCTTGGTGGTGTGATCGGCTCCTTTGGTGGAGCGGTCTATGCCCTATCAAGGCAGTCGGTACAGCCGGACAACTACAGCACCTTCCTAACTTTCTTCGCCTATACCGTCCTGATCCTCGGTGGTGCAGCTCGAGTCTTCTCCCCCGTCATCGGATCGATCATCTTCTGGTTCCTCTTGGTCTTCGTCGAACAGGTACTTCGTCAGGCTGTGGAACAGAACTACATCCCTGATTGGCTGATCAATGCCAACCAGGTCTCTCAAGTCCGTTTCATGTTGGTAGGACTTGGTCTCATGCTCTTGATGGTCTTCAGACCACAGGGAATCTTCGGCGACAAGAAGGAGTTGGCTCTCGATGCACGCGCCTAACTCAACCTACGCTGCCGAGGCCAAGAAGGCTCTAGTCGCCCTCGATCCTCGTCCAGGCGTCGACAAGCCTGATCCGATTATCGTCGCGGAAGGGATCAAGCGAACCTTCGGTGGTCTCACTGCAGTCGATGTCACGAAGATGCAGGTTCAACGACATTCGATCACTGCACTCATCGGCCCCAATGGCGCAGGCAAGACCACTCTCTTCAATCTTCTCACCGGATTCGACCGCGCGCAGAGTGGTTCTTGGACCTTCAATGGCAACGAGATCTCCAAGACGCCGCCACACAAGATCGCGCGTCAGGGAATGGTTCGAACCTTCCAACTCACCAAGTCTCTCTATCGCCTCACTGTGATGGACAACATGCGATTAGCTGCCACCGCACAACGTGGTGAATCGATCTTCCTCTCGCCGCTTCGATTCGTCTGGGGCTCGCAAGAGAAGGAGATCACCGAGCGCGCAGAGAGCCTCTTGGAGCGATTCAAGTTGATCGACAAGAAGGATGACTTCGCAGCCGCTCTCTCCGGTGGACAACGCAAACTCTTGGAGATGGCGCGAGCCCTCATGGTCAACCCTGAGATCGTGATGCTCGATGAACCGATGGCAGGAGTCAACCCCGCACTCAAGCAGTCACTCCTCGGACACATCCGCTCACTCCGCGATGACGGAATGACCGTGCTCTTCGTTGAGCACGACATGGATATGGTCAGAGATATCAGCGATTGGGTCGTCGTGATGGCACAGGGACAGATCGTCGCCGAAGGCGAGCCTCACGAGGTGATGAAGGATCAAGCCGTGATCGATGCCTATCTTGGCGCTCATCACGACATGACCCTGGAAACAGAGGATCGCTGAAAATGGCCGCTCTGATTGAAGCTAAAGAAGTCGTCGCCGGATACCTACCTGGTGTCAACATCCTCAACGGATGCAACCTGTACGCGAACGAGGGCGACCTGGTGGGGATCATCGGGCCGAACGGAGCCGGAAAGTCGACCTTGCTCAAGTCCCTCTTCGGGCTTGTGAAGGTGCGAGAGGGTCATGTCACCTTCAAGGGAAATGAGATCACCAATAAGCGTGCGGATGAATTGGTGCAGATGGGAATCGGATTCGTCCCACAGTCGAACAATGTCTTTCCGTCGCTGACAATCGAAGAGAACCTTCAGATTGGTGCCTTCCGATCCCCCGATAAGTACGAGGAACGGGCCGAGTACGTAATGGGTCTCTTCCCAACGCTAGCCAAGCGCAAATCACAGAAAGCGGGATCGCTCTCTGGCGGTGAACGACAGATGGTTGCCATGGCGAGAGCGTTGATGATGGAGCCATCGGTGCTCTTGCTCGACGAACCAAGCGCAGGGCTTAGCCCCGCCCTTCAAGACGAGGTCTTCATCCTGGTCCGCAAGATCAACAAGACTGGAGTCACAGTCATCATCGTCGAACAGAATGCACGGCGATGCCTACAGATCGTCGATCGTGGTTATGTCTTGGATCAAGGTAAGAACGCCTACGAAGGCACCGGCAAGAGCCTTGCGGTCGATCCAAAAGTCATCGAGCTCTATCTCGGCACTCTGGGTCGCGAATAACCCTCAAGAGAAACCAAAGCGAACTTAAAAGGAAGAACCCCCGACCCTCTTTCGAGGATCGGGGGTTCCGATCACTACTGGTTACTCCTGAGCAGGGACATCACCAGTGATGAACTCATCAGCCTTAGCTGTGAATGCATCGTTGGCTGTGTACTCATAGATACCCATGGTTGCGACCGATGGATCTCCGAAGGAATCGAATTCGATCGGGCCAGAGACGCCGTCGTAATCGATATCCTCACCGTCAGCGAGCAACGCCTTGCACTCTGCGAAGGTGTAGCACTTGGTGCCACCTGCAGATACTGCCTGGAGGTTGTCGCGGATGGTGGTTCCGTCAGTTGCGCCACCCTGCTCTGCAGCAAGGGCGATCAAGACCACTGCGTCATATGACTCAGGAGCATATGAGAAGTCAGTGAGTGCTGGATCGACCTCGAGGAGACGGGTCTTGAGGTCCTCCGAAGCGAGAACGCCAGGAAGGGTCGCCTTGACGCCCTTCATGATGCCTGCTGGAAGATCCTTGTATGCCTGCGAGGAAAGGTTTCCATCGACGAGGTAGGTCTTGACTCGGTTTGGACCGAGACCTTGCTTGATCAACTCAGCAAGGACCTTGGTGGTCTCGTCGAAGCCGATGATCGCAATCGCATCTGGGTTTGCTGCCTTTGCCTTAGCGACATCAGCGGAGAACTCAGCTGCTTGTGGGTTGTAGACGATCTGGGTCGAAGTACCGCTGAATGCAGCGATTGCGTACTTAGCAAGACCGTTTCCGTATGCATCATCGAGGTTCATGAAGACTGCATTACCTGAACCGCCAGCCTCTTGGCCGCTGATGTCTTGTGCCATCAA
>WLDY01000057.1 GCA_009704555.1 Actinomycetota bacterium
ACCGGATGGATGCATAATCGCACGCGTATGGTCGTTGCCTCTTTCTTGGTCAAGGATCTGCACATCGAGTGGCAACATGGTGAGAGATTCTTCGCCAAGCATCTGATCGACTTCGATGTCGCATCCAATGCCCATGGCTGGCAATGGACCGCAGGTTGTGGCACGGACGCCTCGCCTTACTACCGTGTCTTCAATCCAATCGAACAAGGAAAGCGCTTTGATTCAGAGGGCAGTTACATCAAGAAGTACATCCCTGAGCTCGGTCATCTCGATGGGGATGCGGTGCATGAGCCCTGGGAGACCCTTGATGGCTATTCACATGGATATCCAGAGCGAATCGTCGATCACGCTAAGGAGCGACTGGAATCACTTGCCCGCCTCGAAGAGATCAAGGCGAGCAAGCCACTACCACCTAAGTAACTCTTGCTCGCCTAGAGCAAGAAGTTGGAGAACTGCCAAGGATCGCTCTCGTCGTACTTGCGACCATTCCAACCTTTGAAGAGGTCGTTCTGGTTCTTCAGCGGATCCCAATCTGCGGCCTCGGAGTGATATCCACCCCAGTACTTCTCCGCATACCCAAGGACTTCTTGCCACGGCATATCGTCAGGGACGAGAAGGCCGCAATTCGGATTCTTCATCGCCCAGGCAACTGCGGCATAGACCGAAGAGGCGACTTGGACTGTGGTTGCAGATTGGTTCGGCACCAACTTCCTTGAATCATGGATATTGAGAAGCGATCCAGTCCACCACGACTTGTAGGGATGTCCCATCAAGAGGACACCAAGGCGGTCATCACCCTCAGTGATCTCATCATTCATGATTCGTTGCTTGCTATGCATGCGCCATTGACGCATCTCAAGTTCCTTCATCGAGACGATCGCCTCATTCGAAGGACAGTAGGCGTAATGGACGGTAGGTCTGTAGATCGCGTTTTCACCATTGCGAACGGTCAGGTGATCGGAGATCGTGAAGGCCTCGCCGTGACGAATGACCATTCCAGCGATCTCGAAGTTCGGTACCCAAGAACGGACCCAGGTCGTCGCTCCTGGTTGTGCGATGCAGATCTGGTTCTTTGGTCCGGTGGGATGCTCAAGGCCTCGAAGCGGCAGGTTCTTCTCGTGCGTTCCCCAGCCGAGCTCTGCCGGCGCTATCCCTTCCTCGTAGAAACCTTCGACCGACCAAGTATTGACGAACTCATCCCATTGCTTCGGATGATTGGTCACCTGGGTATCACGCTCAGCGATGTGGATGACTTTCACACCAAGTCGGTATGCAAGGTCGTTGTAGCGCTCTTCGGTAAGAGCCGCTTCTACCTCCCGAGAGACCTTGCCTTCGCTCAATCCACGGGTTGCGATGTCAACCAAAGCCTTCTTCACAAGATGAGAGACAAGTCCTGGATTGGCACCATGTTCGACGATTGCAGTCGGACCGGTCGAATTCCAAGTTGATTTCATGGATCGAAGTCGCATGTGACGGTAGTAGAGGGTGCGTTCGATCGGATTCCTATTCGATCCCCCCAGATAGGGATCCCACTCCTCGACCGAGGTATTGAGATAGAGGACACCATGATCATGGCACCACTGGATGATGACGTTGGCATCTATGTTCCACGCCAAGTCGAGGAGGAAGTCACCGGCAGAGAGATGCTCTGAGAGCACCTGATCCAGGTTCTCTTCGGTGATCTGCAATTGGGTGAACTTCGCACCCTTCGCAAGGGTGGAAGCGATTCGTTCGCGGTTATCTTGGAAATCGATGATTGTTATCTGTCGCGCTTCGAGAAGATGTTCTGTCAGAAGCGGCAAAACGCATTGTGAGACTGATCCTGCTCCGAGTACCAACATTTTGTTGGTGAAGGTTGCAGCCAATTAGTGGCCTCCGATTCCGCTCACCTACGGTCAGTGAGCGGTGAAAGGTTAGTCGCGTCAGGGGCGAGGTGGGACCAGTAGGCGATCGATTGACCGCTGCGCTTGGCGCTGTACATGGCAAGGTCAGCGCGCTTCAGCAGTTCACCTCTGCCGTCCTCTTCAGCGACGCCGATAGAGGCAGAGATCCTCATCTCACCAACAGCGGTCAGTTGGAAGGGATAGGAGAAGGCGGCCACGATCGAATTGGCGATCTCCTCCTTCGAGCCACCTCCTCGAACGAGGAGTCCGAACTCATCGCCACCGAGTCGAGCGAAGGTCCAATCGCGATCGAAGGTGCGCGAGAGTCGCAGCGCCGCCTGCCTTAGAAGTTCATCCCCTGCCCCATGACCGTAATTGTCATTGATCGGTTTGAAGCCATTGAGGTCTATGAGAATGACAATGTCACCGCGTTCGACCGTGGCGATTTCCGCGATGAACTTTCTGCGATTGGCCAAGCCGGTCAACTCATCTGTCGTCGCCAAGATAGTCACTTCATTGAGTCTTTGTGCCTCTATGAGTGCGAGTGACATTCGGACAAAAGCAAGAGTGAGAGTTGCGAATGCTGGGATCATCGCACCACTAGGAAGGCGCTCCGGGCGAAGAATCTCGATTGCGATGATCAAGCCACTGCCGACGGCCGCGATGACGGTCCCAAAGAGAGGATGGCTGGATCCCTTGATTCGTTCCGACGTTCTCTGCCATTGGCTCTCAGCGAGCAGGATCAGGGCGATCAGCCAGCCGCTATCGATCAAGGATCCGAATCGGTAGCTTCCCGATGATGACTGGATCAGGAAGAGAATGTCGATAAGCGTGAAGAGAGCTAGAGCTACGAAGGTAACGAGATTTCGGGTATCGAGACCTGAGCGGATGATGATGACGAGAACTGTCGCAACAAGAAGGACATCTGCGATGGGATAGAAGTTCTTGAGGAAGAGCTCATAGTCAGAGAGCCCGAGTTCTGCCGCTGTCGCTGTGAGTGCGATGATGGAGAGGATCGAGGAGATACCTAACGCGATGATCAGGGAATCGAGAAGTTGGATGTGGTTTCCACTGCGAGGATCCTTCAAGGCACTGACGAGGCCAAAGAAGAGGAGGGGATAGAAGAGCAGATAGCCGAGATCGCTCGGCCACTCTGGTAGTGGGTTCTCCATCAAGGCATTCCAACTTGAGATGGTAGAACCAGATGTCCAAGCAAGGATCGCTAGGGCGATCGGTATGCGAGTCGATGATGCGGTCTTCCTCGCGGCGAAGACACTGATCGAGGCGAGAAGTGCGACGAGGTTGAAGAGGAGAAGGTCTCCGATGACCGATATCTCAGGATTGACTAGGCGAACTCCCATGTACGCCAGGAAGACTGGAAGGGCAAGGACTCGAAACAGGGGATAAAGTCGCACCCTTGAGAATAACTCTTAGATGAGTGGGAGAGAAGATGAATTCACAATCACCAGAGCGTCGGGTTCTCGACGGAGAGCTAACGAGACGCGGTGCGATCTGTGCCTTGGCAACTCTGACTCTCGGAGCCCTCGCGGCACCAGCAGTGGCGGCGAGCGGTGTGAAAGTCCTGCGTAATGGTCGCGTCGAGGTCACTCTCGCTCAGAATCCAGCCCTCAAGGAAGTTGGTGGCGTCGTTCGTATTGATGACGTCAGGGGGCGTTCAATCGCTCTTGTCAGGACTGCGAAGGGACGCAACGGTTTCACTGCCCTTGACCTACGCTGCACTCACGAGGGCACATTTGTGAAGCAGGAAGGCGATATCTGGGGCTGTCCCAACCATGGCGCAGCATTCTCACTCAGTGGCGAGGTTAAGATCGGTCCCGCAAAGACTCCGCTGCGCAAGCTTCGTGTTTCTGCAACAGCGAAGAAGGTCGTGATCTCCTAAAAGAGAGAGTTAGATCCGACAGACGGAGTTGCGAAGCCTGAGGTTGCTCTTCACATCGTCCTGTGCGAGCTTGATCAGCTGCGCTTGCGTCTTGACCGTGGTGTCACGCTGTGAGGTCACGGAGGCGAGAGTCTGTTCCGTCTTCAAATAGGTGGAGACGTTCTTCTCATGACGCTCTGCGGCCCTGACATATTGATTGATCTGAATCTGGAGCGCGAGGTATTGGATCGCAAGCACGGTCTGATCCGTGGTCAATTTCCAGGTCCGTCCCAATGAGGCAAGTTCTGCGGCAGTGAGCTGTCGGTCGATGATCGCAGCCTGATATTGGGTGGTCCATGAAGTTGGGATCTCAGCGACACCTGCAGTCTTGGCTTGTGCCAACTTGGCCTCAGCCTCCTTGGTCTTGTCCGCGGCGAGAGTTCGATTGCGCGTCGCATTCTCACCCTCGGTCGTAGCGCGACCCTTATCTACTGGCACCTGTGCTTGCAACGACTTGATCGATGCATCGATCGTCTCGAGAATCTTCGCGTTCGAAGATTCAGTCTCTGCAAGGCTCTTGACTGAAGTCAGATAAGCAGTATTCGCGGAGAGGCAATCCTTGAGAGTCCAACGCAATCTCTTGCCCTTGACGGTGGGATTTTGAGCACAGACATAGGTCTTGCCACCGATCTTCGTACTCTGCCCCGATTTGCTACACGATCCGTTTGCGGATGCTGCAAAACCTGAAGGCGCTGCTAGAAGTGAGAAGGTGACCGCCATGAGGCTGGCGGAGGCAATGGATTGGATGCGTCTCATAATGGAAGATGCTAACGGTCGCACTGCTTCATTCCTTGGAAATACTCGGCAGGAACGATGAGAGATTTCTGAGACTCTCAATATGTAAGGACTCTTATCGCTGCTTAGCTCTCATATTCATCCCGATTTTGCGGACCCAAGGTCGCGGGGCGGCTCTCGCAATAACGCTAATGATTTTGTAATGCCACCCAGGTACCGAGATGGGTTTTCCAGCATTGAGATCTCGCCAAGCGATCGCCGTGACTTCATCAGCACTCATCCAAAGGAAGTTCGGTAGCCCTGACATCTTCATCCGGCCCCGCTGATGGAATTCAGTCCTCGTGAAACCGGGACAGAGAGCCATCACCTTGACCTTGCTCCCTGCAAGTTCGGTATGGAGCGATTCGGAGAGGACAGTGAGGTACGACTTGGCTGCGCTATAGGTTCCACCTGCGATCCAACTCGCGACACTCGAGACATTGATGATCTTCAGCTCTCTATCCCTGACGCTCAAATCCTCACCTTCGGAAGTCGAGAGCGCAGCATGGGTAAGGCGTAGAGGTGCGGTCACAAGGACGGAGAGCAACTCCTTCTCATGGTCGAGATGAGACTTGGTGAAACTCTTATTGATGCCAAATCCAGCATTGTTGATCAACACCGAGACTCCTGAACGCACTAACTCCTCCACCGTGAGGATTCCCTCCTCAGTAGAGAGATCAGCGCTCACTATCTCTATAGAGATCGCGGGATGGTCTGCAAGGAGTGCTTCACGGCGTTGATTGAGGCGGTCGAGATCACGTGCCACGAGCATGAGGTCATATCCCTCACGAGCGAGTAGACGAGCGAAGGACTCTCCGATTCCTGCGCTCGCCCCTGTGACGAGTGCTCTCCTTCGGGTTCCTTCTAGGCTCATGCAGTCGGGTCTTCC
>WLDY01000058.1 GCA_009704555.1 Actinomycetota bacterium
ACGAGGTTTGGATGAGTGAACCGAATCTCTCGCTCAAGGATCTAGCGCGAATCAACGTGCCGACCCTCGTCCTTGCCGGAGATGATGAACCCTTCACCAGCGAACACACTTTCTCGATGTACGAGGCCCTTCCTCTTGGACGCCTCGCCATAGTCCCTGGCTCATCTCACTTCGTCGTAAAGGAGAAGCGAGGATTGACGCAATCAATCATCAAGGACTTCTATGCCAATCTCGATTACCCGATTACGCGGTGGCCCAATCGCAGGAAAGAGATGACTGAGCGTCTCACCGAAGAAGGATCAAAGGACTCGTAACTCTCCCAGTGCGCCTCGCGGCACCACTGGATTCTTCGGTGGAATCGGCGTCATCCTTCGATATGGCTCTCCTTGATTTGGTCTCGTATCCAGATCTCCCTTGTTCGGCCAGAGTGAGAGAGCACGCTCTGCCTGAGCAGTGATAGTGAGAGAGGGATTGACACCAAGGTTCGCAGTGAGAGTCGAACCGTCGATCACATGGAGCGTCGGATAGTTCCAGACTCGTTGATAGGGGTCGATCACACCACTGCGCTCATCTGCACCGATGACACATCCACCGACGAAGTGAGCGGTGAAGGGAGCGCTGACGAGATCTCCTACGTGTCCGACTGGAAGTCCACCATGACGCCTAGAGATGGACTTCGCAACCTCATTCGCCGCCGGGATATAGGTGGCGTTGGGATTCTCAGCGTTGTTCCTGGAGGTGAGTCGGAATCCAAAGAGTGAGCGTTTGGCTCGCACAGTGATGGCGCTATCGACATTCTGCATCACGAGCGCAATCACAGATCGCTCGCTCCAACGCCTTACATTGAGAATCCGCAACAAGGTCACTGGATTTCGAAGGACCTCCTTCGCCCAATTCCGACGACGCTTTGATGCGCTCCTACCTTCTGTCATCACCGTCTGGAGCAATCCCATGAGGTTGCTCCCCTTCCCATAACGGACGGGCTCAACGTGAGTCTTCTCATCAGGGAAGAAGGAGGAGGTGATTGCTGCACCTTGCGAAAAATCAATCTCGCCACGTTTCATCACGGCCGCCGTCAAAGACTCACTATTGGTGCGAGCCAAATCACCCAAGGTTGAAGATAGTTTCGGAAGGACATCCTTGCTCTTCATCCGATGAAGTAATTTGAGAGTGTTATAGGTACCGCACGCGATGATCACTTGATCTGCTGTGAATTGCTTGCGCCCCCCGAACCAGGCACCACTCGATCGGGTCTCGATGGACCACCCAGTTCCCATCGGCCTGATCCCGATCGCCGTCGTCTCAGCGAAGACTTTGGCACCGACACCCTCTGCAAGACCTAGGTAGTTCTTGGGCAATGTGTTCTTTGCATTGTGCCGACAGCCTGTCATGCATTCACCACAATGAGTGCAGCCACTTCTCTTGGGGCCTCTGCCACCAAAGTATGGATCTTCCACCTCTAAACCAGGCTTGCCGAAGTGGATCCCGAGTGGCGCAAGTTTGAAACTCTTCTCCCGTCCCATCTCGCGAGCGACCTCATACATCGCATCGTCACTCGGTGAATGAAATGGATTCTGTGCGACACCCAACATGCGTGAGGCTTGGTCATACCAAGGATCCAACTCAGCGCGCCAGTCAGTGATCGAAGCCCACTGGGGATCATTGAAATATGTCTCGGGCGGTCGATAGAGCGTGTTGGCATATACGAGCGAGCCACCACCAACGCCTGCACCTGCCAAGATCAAGACATCAGGAAGAGCATGGATGCGTTGTAGACCTTTCAACCCCAACCGTGGGAAGAAGAGAAATCGATTGATCCGCCATGAACTCTTGGGAAAGTCCTTCTCCTCAAATCGTCTTCCCGCTTCAAGAAGAGCGACGCTATAGCCCTTTTCAACCAGCCTCAGCGCAGAGACAGAGCCACCGAAACCTGAACCGATGATGATGACATCGAAATGGCGCTCTGCCATGGCGCGATGTTATAGCGAGAGTACCTCTCATGACCAAGATCTTGATACCGCAAACCTCCAGTCAAGACTTGAGTAAAGTGTCGAAGTGACCGAACAGGGCGGAAACCAGCGATCCCTTGTTTCAGTCATCGCTGTTCTCGTATCTGGAACCCTGCTAGGAACTGCCGGCACTGCGGTTGCCCTCGCACCTGCCGAAGCATCGACGACGAGCCTTGGCGTTGCCCGGGTAGGTATCGGAGGCTTGATACTCCTTCTACTCCTCCCGCTCTTCGGCGGTAGCGTTAGGAATCTCAGCAATGTACTCAAGCGCGGTGGTGTCTGGGTCATGGCGCTAAGCACCGCAGCATTTCAACCACTCTTCTTTGGTGCGACAGAAAAGACTGGTGTTGCTCTGAGCACAGTCCTCACCATCGGAACGATGCCACTCTTCACGGGATTGATCGGAAGAGTGCTCTTCAAGGCACCACTCACGAGAATCTGGTTCATCGCTACATCTCTTGCAGTGATCGGACTTCTCCTGCGCTCTTGGGAACAACTTGAGAACACAGATGCACTCGGAATTGTTATGGCACTGGGTGCTGGGCTTGCGACGGGCTGCTATGTCAACGGAGCCAAGTTCGAACTCAATCGTGGTGGGCATCCAGTCGAGTTACCCGCTGTCGCCTACACCCTTAGCGCATTACTCCTGCTGCCACTATTGGTGGGAGATTCCCTCGCTTGGATGACGACAAGCTCGGGAATCTTGACTGCCATCTATCTTGGAGCGATCAGCATGGCTCTCGCGAATACACTTCAAGTCGTTGGGCTGAAGCGACTCTCACCCGCACCGACCGCAACACTCCTCTTGGCGGATCCTCTGACTGCGACAATCCTTGGAATATGGGTGCTTGATGAATCGATCACACCAATCGCAACACTCGGCCTGATTCTTGTTGCTATCGGCCTTGTGATGCAAGGTTTGGCAGAGCGTCGCTGACTTTCACTTACGCTGAGCAACCATCGTGAGCATTTGGGCAATCTCGCTCTCTTGTGCAGAGATGATGGCTTTGGCGAGATCACGTACTTCGCTATTCTCAGAATCAACCACATCTTCCGCCATGACAATCGCGCCCTCATGATGCTTGATCATTCCTTCAAGAAAAAGAAGATCAAAGGATCTACCCATCGCCTGCCGCAAAGCCTCAATCTCAGAATCCGAAAGCATCCCATCCATCATGTGGCCTGAATGGAGGCTTGGATTGACCCCTGGCCAACTCTTCATCTGCTCGATCTCAGGAGATTGCGCATCAAGAATCGCTTGGGCGAGATTACGAACCTCTGAGTCCTCCGAGTTAGCTAGCGCCAGTTCCGACATGAGTATCGCCTGTTCGTGGTGCGGGATCATCATCTCTGCGAAATTGATGTCGGCTGGCGTGAAGTCAGATGTAGCACTCTGAGATGAGCAACCAAGAAGAAAAGCGAGCAATGCAAGTGCTACAAGTAGACGTCTCATTTCTTGATGCTATAGCGAACCAACTGTCGCTGCTAGTTGAGACTGTTTGCCTGCTTCTTCTCACCTGTTGTATTCCGATCAGTACGCACAGTCAGAATGCAGAAAAGGCCCGGGTGAGGAATCCGGGCTCTCTCTGTTGAACCAGGGTTGGCGGGATTTGAACCCGCGACCCGAACTTCGTCATGATGCTGCTCTATCCGCTGAGCTACAACCCCGGCAATGCGATAGTAAGGAATATCGACACACGGCTCACTGCTGAGTCTCGCTGCTTGTGGGAAAAACAATCGTGTGGAATCTGAAAGTGGCCATATAATTCGAGTGCGCTTCGTCATAATGCCCAATGGGCCTTGCCGACAAGGTTGGGCCCATGTGGATTGCTAAATCGTGACAGTTTCTTGAGAGCCCCCCGTCAGGATTGAACTGACGACCTTCCGCTTACAAGGCGGATGCTCTACCACTGAGCTAGGGAGGCGTGAGAGAGATGCGAATTATGGCAGGGATTAGCATCTAGAGATGACGAACATCGGTCTGACCTCGCTCGAGGCCGCCCGATTGCTCACTGAATTCGGCCCTAACTCGGTGGAGAGCGACACATCTCGGTCAAGACTCTCAGATACGTTTGCGGTCTTGCGTGAGCCGATGCTCCTTCTACTCCTTGCTGCTGGGTTGATCAGTTTCTTCTTGGCGGATCTGACCGACGCGATCCTCTTGATGTTCACCGTGGTGATCGTCCTTGGCATCTCCATCTACCAACAACGGCGGACGAATCGAGCCCTAGCTGCGCTGAAGGAACTCACGGCGCCACTTGCTCATGTGGTCAGAGATGGCCTTGAGGTGCGGATCTCAAGTCGGGATGTCGTCCCGGGCGACATCATCATTCTTAGTGAAGGCGATCGAGTAGTAGCTGATGCGGAGTTAGTGACTGTGAGTTCACTGGAATTCGATGAGTCGCTACTGACTGGTGAATCCATCCCCATCACCAAGAGCACTGGAGAGATCGCATTCACCGGATCCCTCGCAGTAAGGGGTCATGGCCGAGCCCGAGTCCTCGCGACCGGCAACGAGACTGAACTTGGCAAGATCGGTAAGTCGATCGAGTCGATTCCCTACACCCGTACTCATCTGCAGCAGAGCATCGATTCCATAGTCAAGACCATCGGCGGCGTCGCGCTTCTTACGGTCATCGCCATCGTCATCATCTACGGAGTGACTCGAGGGAATTGGCTGGAGGGAGGCATCGCAGCGATTGCAGCAGCGATGGCGCTGATCCCAGAAGAATTTCCGGTGATCCTAACGCTCTTCATGGCTCTGGGCGCATGGCGGATGGCACGAGTTCGTGTGATTGCACGACAAGCGCCCGCTATCGAGGCTCTCGGATCGGTGACGGTGCTGTGCGTCGACAAGACCGGGACCCTGACTCGCAATGAGATGACGGTCAGCGAAGTACAGATTGATCATCGAGTGATTCCCGCACATGAAGCGGTTGACTCCGAAGATGGCTTTGAGCTTCTGCGCATCGCATCCCTTGCAGCCCCGAAAACGCCCTTTGATCCCATGGATAAAGCCTTTCGTGCGTTTGTGGATATAGAAGAAACCACGGAGGGGCTCATCTCAGTTGCAGAGTTTCCTGTCATCAAGGAGCGCCTCGCCTACATACATATCTGGCAACAAGGACCATCACTCCTTGTCGCCGCAAAGGGCGCACCTGAACACATCGCAAAGCTCTGTGGCATTGAGGGAGTGGATGTCGAGGAAATCAATCAAAGAGTAACGACCGCGGGTGAGAAGGGGCTTCGTGTGATCGCCGTTGCGACGGCGGTGGGAGAAATTGGCAGGACAGAAAGTATCGAAGGGTTCGAGTTTCGTTTCCTGGGCCTTACCTTCCTCAAGGATCCCATTAGAGAAGGTGTACCGGCATCTGTCCGCGAATGTGTCACCGCAGGTATTCGCACGATCATGATCACAGGTGATCACCCCACCACTGCAAGATCAATCGCT
>WLDY01000059.1 GCA_009704555.1 Actinomycetota bacterium
GGAGCCAAAGGTCGCTTCGATCATCTTCCCGTCACGAGCGGTGAAAGAGAAGGGTCCGATCGGGGTTGTGACGCTACTTGTGAGCAGAGTCATCGCTCGCTGAGTTCTCCAGCGAGTAGAAATGCCAACTCCAAACTTTGCGTGTGATTGAGGCGCGGATCGCAGGCGCTCTCATAGCGCGTGGCCAGATCCTCGTGTGAGATCTCTTCGCCGCCACCGACGCATTCAGTGACATCGTCTCCAGTGAGTTCGATATGGATCCCACCTGGATGGGTGCCGATGGTGCGGTGGACCTCGAAGAAACCATGCACCTCCTCGATCACATCCTCGAAGCGCCGCGTCTTGTATCCAGAGGGGGCTTCGTAGGTATTTCCATGCATGGGGTCGGAGACCCAGAGCACCTTCGCGCCTATCTCTTCAACGCGTCGCACAAGTGGTGGCAGCGCTTCGCGGATATCCGTCGCACCCATCCGCGTGATGAAGGTGAGGCGACCAGGCTCGTTCCCAGGGTTCAACTTCTCGATCAACGCCTCGACCTCACTCGGTGTGGTCTTCGGCCCGAGTTTCACGCCAACTGGGTTCTGAACTTTGGATGCGAAGTCGATATGAGCGCCATCGATCTGACGGGTCCGCTCCCCGATCCAAAGGAAGTGCGCAGAGACCGCGTATGGGAGGTCGCTCCGAGAATCGATCCGTGTCAACGCAAACTCGTAAGGCAATATCAAAGCCTCATGTGAAGAGTAGAAGTCGACGGTCTTGATCGCATCATGTTCGATCCCTGCTGACTTCATGAAGTCGAGCGCTCGACCGATCTCCTTCGCCATCGCTTCGTAACGCGGTCCGATCTTCGAATCCTTGATGAATCCCTTGTTCCACTCATGGACCTTTCGAAGGTCAGCGAATCCACCATGGGTGAATGCTCGAACGAGATTGAGCGTCGCTGATGAGGTGTGATAGACCCGAAGCAACCTCTCTGGATCCGGACGCCTCGCCTCTGCCGTGAACTCAAGGTCATTGACGGCATCGCCCCGGTAGGCCGGTAGCGAGACATCTCCTCGTCTTTCATCGTCCCTACTCCGTGGCTTGGCGAATTGACCTGCCATCCTTCCGACTTTGATGACAGGCATGCTCGCGCCGTATTGCAAGACCGCAGCCATCTGCAAGATGGTCTTGATTCGATTTCGGATCGAGTCTGCCGTCGCTGCTTCGAAAGTCTCAGCGCAATCGCCACCCTGCAACCAGAACGCCTTGCCCTCTTGCGCCAATGCGATCCGTGACTTGAGAGCATCTGCCTCGCCCGCAAAGACAAGTGGCGGTAACTTCCGTAGATCTGCTTCCACTCTGGCAAGTTGCAGAGGATCCGGCCACTGAGGCTGTTGTGCGGCCTCGAGTGATCGATCGAAGAGTCGAGCCAAGTCAATCATTGTGCAAGCCTAGGAGAATCAATCGATCAGCCGAAGAAGATTTCGGCTTCGCTGTAGAGCGCTGGATCGACGGTCTTCAACTGCGTGGTCGCCGATGCCAATGGGACACGCTTGATATCGGTTCCATGGAGCGCAACCATCTTCCCCCAGTCGCCTTCATGTGCTGCCGTGATCGCATGGAGTCCGAATCTCGTCGCTAGGACACGATCGAATGCCGTAGGTGTGCCACCTCGTTGGATATGGCCGAGCACCGAGGTGCGCGCCTCCTTGCCTGTTCGCGCCTCGATCTCTCGTGCTAGCCACTCTCCGATACCGGAGAGCTTCACGTGACCGAATGCATCCTTACTCGCATCCTTGGTGACGATGTCGCCATCCTTCGGAAGCGCACCCTCTGCGACGACGATGATCGGTGCATAGGACTGTGTAAATCGAGACTCGACATAGGAGCAGACTCGTTCCAGATCGAAAGGGACCTCTGGGATGAGGATGCAGGAAGCGCCACCTGCGAGACCGGAATGGAGTGCGATCCAGCCAGCATGACGCCCCATCACTTCCACGATGAGGGCACGATGATGGGACTCGGCGGTCGTGTGGAGACGATCGATCGCTTCGACCGCGATGTTGACCGCAGTATCGAATCCGAATGTGTAATCGGTGTTGTTGAGATCATTGTCGATCGTCTTCGGGACGCCGATCACCTTCACGCCCAAAGAGTCGAGCTTCGTCGCCACGCCTAGCGTGTCTTCGCCACCGATTGCGATCAAGGCATCGACGCCATGTGATGCCAAGTTCTTCTGGATCCTCTCGACGCCACCATCGATCTTGAACGGGTTGGTTCGAGACGAGCCAAGGATCGTTCCGCCTCGAGGGAGGATTCCTCTCGTCGCCTTGATATCGAGCGGCATGGTCAGCCCTTCAAGCGGACCCTTCCACCCATCGCGAAATCCCACGAACTCGTAGCCATATTCCTTCACGCCCTTGCGGACGACGGCTCGGATCACAGCATTGAGACCAGGGCAATCTCCGCCACCGGTCAGGACACCAAACTTCATCTCAATAATCTCTTTCGGTAACTCGCTATCGAAGGACTCGACGCGAGAAAAGCGTTCAAGTGGTCATCATTGACGGGCTCAGTCTAGCGTTAGGGACATGGCCTTATATGAGAGTCTGCCTCTCGAAGACGGAGCGCAGATCTCTACGGTGCGATTCATCGCCTTCGACCAATTAGGTCACGACTCGAAGATCATCCGCTCGATCGACAAGGCCTCCGATCTCCTGCTCTTCGTAGAGAGTGACGAGAACTTGCGAGGCAAGCGTTGGCATATCCAAAGACTCTTCTTCCTCATCTCATCAGCACGTCACTTTTCCCGAGAGCTTGCAGCGGCAGGTTACCGAGTGCTCTACCTGAGATCCGAGAGTTTTTCCGCTGCCTTGGCCAAGGTCGATGCGGCCTTACCGAATTCGATGAAGGTGGCGATGGAGCCCGCCTCCTTCCGACTTCACCGAACCTTGCTCGACCACGGTTACAGACTTCTCGAGAACGATCTCTTCCTCACCGCCAAGGAAGAGTTCAAGGAGTGGGCGGCCTCGAAGAAGTCACTGCTGATGGAGAACTTCTATCGAGCACAAAGAATTCGACTCAACATCCTGATGGATGGAGATCAACCACTAGGTGGCACCTGGAATCTCGATCATGACAATCGTCTACCGCCACCCAAGAACCACATCTGGCCGGAGTATCTCCGTCATGAGCGAGATGAGATTGATGGAGAGGTGATCAAAGAACTACGAGCGGCTTACCCGAACCTTTGGGGCGATGACCCAGATCAGAGTTGGGCGACGACCCGCTCGGGTGCACTGCGACAGTTGGAGCACTTCCTCGCACACCATCTCAAGGATTTCGGCCCCCTCGAGGACGCGATGCCAAGAGCGGAAGAGAGTTGGCAGGTACATCACTCGCTCCTAAGCCCGTATCTCAACAATGGACTTCTTCATCCTCGCGAAGTCATCGATCGGGCAATCGCTCGCTTCGAGGAAGGTGACATCCCACTCTCATCGATAGAGGGCTTCGTGAGACAGATCATCGGTTGGCGCGAATACGTCTACGGGATCTACTGGCTCTTCGGTGAGGAGTATCGAAAAGAGAATCGATTGCGCGCCACGAGAGAATTACTCCCGCTCTTCCATGAACCGAAACGGACGAAGATGGCCTGCGTCAATGACATCGTCTCCTCGGTCGAGAAGCGCGCATGGGTCCATCACATCCCACGCTTGATGGTCTTGTCGAACCTTGCTCTCCTTACCGGTATCGATCCTGAGGAATTCTTGGATTGGATGTCCGAGGTCTTCATCGATGCATATGACTGGGTCATGGTCCCGAACGTCATCGGTATGGGCGTCCACGCTGATGGCGGCAGGATGATGACGAAGCCCTATGCCGCAGGCGGCGCTTACATCTCTCGGATGTCGAATCATTGCAAAGGATGTGTCTTCGACCCGAAGACACGTAGCGAAACCGACTCCTGCCCGTTCACTACTTTGTATTGGGACTTCCTCGACCGACACCGGGAGGAGTTCTCAAAGAACCATCGCATCGCACAACAAGTTCGCGGTCTCGATCGTTTGAAGGATTTGGATCAGCTGCGCGAGCGAGCCCGCGAGGTCCTATCCAGATTGAGCGATGGCACTCTCTAACGAGTGACCCGAACTCCTTTTCCGACCACGACTAGCCCGGACTCCGAGACGGTGAATCGTTCTCTATCGCGTTCTGGGTCGAATCCGATCGTCGCACCCTCATCGACGATGACATTCTTGTCGAGGATCGCATTCCTGACCTGAGCATGCGCTCCTACTCGAACAGAGGGCATAAGTACCGAGCCTTCTACGCGGGAACCTTGCCCCAATTGCACGTCATAGGAGGCAACGCTCTGGAAGAGAGTCCCGCCGGCAAGGATCGAACCAGCACCGACGATCGACTCTTGAGCCGATCCGTAGTTGGCGAATTTCACCGGAGGAAGTGACGGCGGATTGGTGAGCAACGGCCATTCATCGTTGTAGAGATTGAAGATCGGATGGACCGATACGAGATCCATGTGCGCGTCGTAATAGGCATCGATCGTTCCCACATCTCGCCAGTAACCACGGTCTCGATCCGTCTCACCCGGTACACGATTATGCGCAAAGTCATAGGCACGAGCCATTCCCTGTTTCGTCATCATCGGAATGATGTTGGCACCGATGTCGTGACGGCTCTCTGGGTCGGCAGCGTCGGCAAGGAGCGCTGCTTCCATGGCATCTCGTCGGAAGATGTAGTTACCCATCGAAACGAGGGAGAGCTCAGGGTTCGATGGCATCGCAGGTGGGTTCGCGGGCTTCTCATGGAACGCCTTTATGGTCACGCCATCTTCGGCCAATTCGATGACGCCGAATTCGTGCGCCTCGGACCTTTTCACTCGGATAGCGGCGACCGTCACTCCAGTCCCACTCTCTAGATGTTGCTGGTACATCTGATCAGGATCCATCCGATAGACGTGATCGGCACCGAAAACCAAGACATGCTCCGGACGTTCGTCCTGGATCAGGTTGAAGTTCTGCAAGATCGCATCGGCGCTACCGGTGTACCAACGAGGGCCCAACCGTTGTTGTGCCGGGACAGGAGTTATGTAGTTTCCAAGGAGGGATGAGAGTCGCCACGTCGTGGTGATGTGACGATCGAGCGAGTGTGACTTGTATTGCGTCAAGACTGCGATCCGAGTCATACCCGCATTGACAAGATTGGAGAGTACAAAGTCGACGAGACGATAGGAGCCACCGAATGGGACGGCTGGTTTCGCGCGATCTGCAGTGAGCGGCATCAATCGCTTGCCCTCACCACCTGCTAGGACGATTCCGAGCGGCTTACTTCGGCTCACCATGACGGGAGTCTAGCGATGAGCCATTTTTGAAGATAGAGGAATGTGACTGTCTTATAGTTGCGCTCATGTCAGCACTTCACATCGGAATGATCACTCGTGAGTGGCCACCGAAGGTA
>WLDY01000006.1 GCA_009704555.1 Actinomycetota bacterium
GATTGCTACAGCGATGATCCTGATACTTAGCCAGGAGCCAAAGAAGCGAAAGCTGCCAGCCATCCTTGCTTTCCTACTTCTATTGGCTGGTGGAAGCTATTTCGTCCAGACAACTCTTGCTGCCGATATCTCAATCAACTCAGGTTCAGTTGAATTCGGCCAAGGGATTGCCAGAACAACAACATGTGACAACGCCGTACTTGTGACTCCGCTCTCAAGATTTGTAAATGCGCAAGGTTCCGGATCACATAGATTTGTAGGAGTGTCTCTTTCAGAAATTGACAGCAATTCAGGTAAGTGCAGTGGAAAAGATTTTATTATTAAGGCGTATTCAAATTCTGGTTCATTAGTGAATTTATTTTCAAACGGCGGCCAATCGTATAACTCGCTTAGAGTTTATGATAATGCTGGGAACTTCTATCTTGTTTCAGCGGGTTCAGAAATGGACGTGATATCGAGTGGCGAGAACCCTTCTGCTGATCTAAGCAATACAAGTTTCACTGTAACGTTTGATACTCCCATGGCAGATGCGGATGAAGTAAAGTTCATCTCAGTTGAAAGCACTGACCACGTTGATACAGGGGTTATCTATTATGGAAGTAGTTCATATCAGCTAGTCTCAAATGAGATTTCCTGGCAAGCTGCTTATCTCGACATAACAACTCCAGTCGATGGTCAGTGTAAATACAGGCGTAATGGACAATGTGGTTACTTTGCGGCCATTACTTCTGACGCCGAGCGTCAAGCTGTTGTTTCGAGTGTAGGCGATAGCGAGATGTGGCTTGGAGGTTCAGATATCCAAGAAGAGGGAATATGGAAATGGATTGACGGCCCACAATTTGGAACTCTCTTTAGTGCTGGATATACAAACTGGGCTGGTGGCGAGCCAAACGACTCAGGAAATGAAGATGCCCTGCAAACATATTCAGGCACAAACACTGAGTGGAATGACCTGCCTGTAGGTGATGGCTTTCACTTGAAGTACTTAATTGAATACAGTCCAGATTTCCGATCTCGAACGAATCGCCTCCTACCAACCTATTACGACCTTGGAACTACCGGTCCTGGTGGTGGAAGGATTTTCTATTACTCAGCTTCAGGATTCAATTGCGGTTCAGGATTTAGTGCGACTGGCTCACCAACTGGTGGAAAGTGTCACTATCTTGAGGCGGCACCACGCACATGGTCTGGTGGGGCCGGAGATCCGACAATAAGTTGGGCAACGAATGTGAACGGCAATTTGGTCACTTCCGTAACAGGTGCAAGGGAGACTGCGATTGGTTCTGGCTATAAGAACTCGCTCGCAATCGAGGCACAAAACGGAAATGTGGCTGCATCTTCTGCAGCGGTTGCAGCGCGGGCTTACAGAGGTGGTTCAGAATCTGATTGGTACTTGCCGTCTAAAGATGAGTTGAATGAGCTGATCATAAACAGAGTGATAGCCGATGCATTAGAAGGTTACTGGTCCTCATCGGAAGGCGCTGCGGATGGCGCATGGGATCAGGGTTCTAACGGTAATCAAGGTTTGGCAAGGCCTGGTAAACAGCAAACTACACCTGTTCGCCCAATTCGAGCTTTTTAGCCCTAAGTCTTTTTGGTTTGTTTCTCTAACTGAAGTTCCTATTGTTGTGTCTGGGTTTTCTGCTTCTGAGTGGGGCGGGTGGGGCTCGAACCCACGACGACCGGATTATGAGTCCGGGGCTCTAACCGACTGAGCTACCGCCCCAGACGCAATAGTAGTTGAGCGGATGGTTAGCGCTTGATCGGTATGGCTCTGATCTGACCTGAGTCGGCGATCAGCGCGAGTTCCGCCTCCTTGTTCTCTGCAAGGAGAAGACGGACTTTCTCGCGGTCCCAGACTGTGGCCAATCCGTCAAGACTTTCTACGATCTCCACTCGTGCGCCGGTTGATCTTTCCAGTTCTCGAGCGAGGGGCTTATCTGCTGGTCCAATCATGAGCAGGAATCTGTGCGTCTTCGATTTGGGTCCAGATAGTGCGCGCTCGCGGCGAATGATCTGAAGATGGAAGAGTCCAGCAAGAATTCCCACAACCAGTATGGAGATTGCATAACTCGTCTCACGCCAAGTACTTCCACCGAGATCTCCGCCAAAGAGGCCTTGGAAGATCTGGACTGTGATGGTCAAGGCTGATGCGACGACTGCAATCGCACTTATGCCGACGACTGTGAAGAGGTAGACCTTGCGCGAGATAGCAGCGATCTCTCGCTCTGGATCTTGATTGATGTGCAGGCTTATTCGTCGCCAGAGGATCTGCCAGACCGGGAGCCCAACAACAAGGAGAGTGATTGCAAGGAGGAGGGAGTTCCTTGGGGAGCGCCCGACGAGTAGATCGCCTTGGGCGAAGGTCCCGACGATTGAGACGACGAAGGTGACTGCGCCGACTGAAGTGGTAGCCAATCCGATCCCAGAGAGGAGATAGCGGTAGATCCTTCCGATCTCCCCCTCCTCAGACTCATGATGGGATGCGAGAACTCTGGAGTGGTAGGCGAAGGAGATGAGTGTTGCTATCAATGTTCCAACTGCACCAGGTATACGGTCGAAGTGAACCCAAGCGGCGTTGGTGTTGGTATCGCCGAAGAACCAGACCAAGGTGTCGTAGAAGATGATGCTGGAACTGACCAAAGTGGCGACGAGAGAGCCTCCAACGCCGACGAGGAGAAGGTAGATGTTCCATAGTTGAGATGTATGTGCTCGAGTGCGATCGGTGAACCAGTAGAAGTACCAGGTAGGGATCGCGATGAGCGCAGTGACAAGACCACGGGTGAGTTCATTCGTACCTGTCGTAGTCAGGATCGTCTCCGAGAAGGGGAGGAACTCGACCATGAGAGCTCGGAGAACTCTTGCCGCTGCGACGATGCTTACGACAAGCGAGATCGCAGAGAGCAGTAGGTACGGAACTTGCGCTCGATCCTTGGGAAGGCGGTGAGAGGACATCCGATAGTGGAATCCCAGAGTTGCCAACCATAGGAATGTCGATCCGAAGTCCGCTCCAAAGACCGCTCCGTCATCGATCAGCGCAAGGAGCCACCTATAGCCACTTGTGGCGAAAGAGGCGAAAGCGATGATCTGAATCGCGGTGAGGTAAAGAAGGAGTGCAAAACTTTCTTTCGAGTCATCATCTCTTTCCAAGGTACGACGCGTCCATAGGGCAGTCACGATGAGAAGTGGCGTGGCTACGACTACGAATGCAGAGTCACGTGCGAGAACATCCTCATTCGCAATCAATCGCTTATCAGAGCCCAAGACGTAATTGATCAGGCCGGAGAGACCAGAATTGACGATGAGGATCAAGATGAGCAAGAGGAGATACTGAAAGAAGTCCTTCACCTCCTCGGCAAAGTCGATCCCTCCCTTGCGCCCGACCGCTATTCGACGGACGACAAGGACGATCACGCCCAGAGTGATGATCAGTGAGGCTAGGCCTGCAATCATGGTTTCACTCCATCACATTCGTAGAGGGGCCAGGGCACTCCCGTGATCTTCCACATCCCACCGATTCGAGTCAGCCCGATGCTGTGGTCCTCGCTCCAACCTCCGAAGAGGTCATTGTCAGCGTAGCGAATCCTTATCTTCACTTGGGCACGATCACCAGTGATGGAAGTATCGACGAGATCCACGGTGAGATCAGGGGAGAGGTATTGTCGATCGAGGTCCGACGAGTCACACTTCGTACCAGTCTCGAAGTAGCTCAATGCGCGATCGTTGTCGCGATCGACCATGGCACGGAGATAGGACTGGACTGTAGCTTCGGGTGATCCTGCTTCAAAGCGTGAACTCTCACCTCGTGAGGCGATGAAGACGAGCGCGCCGATGAGGATGACGATCAGTCCGAGGACGAGATTGCGAATAGTCGAACTCTTCATTGTTTCATCCTAGGTTGGATCGACTGTGAAATGGCTCGGAATCATCTTGACGCACTCGCAATCGCAGCACGCCTCTCATTTCGATAGACCCAGAAACTGAGAAAGCCGACCATCATCGCGAAGCCGAAGAGCAAGTCCTCGATGGGCGCACCTGCGACTCGAAGACCGATGATGGCATCGGGTGAGTAGATGACGATCTCGTTCGATGTCAGCCACCAATTGGTGAGAAGTTGGAAGGGAAGGACGATCGCATAGCTTGCCCAGAAGCCACGCGTGGTGAGCATGGAGGTCTTGAAGACGAAGATGTCGACCAAGACCACGATGATGAGAGCGAGCGATGTGATCTCTGTGTAGGTCACGAGGCACGCTCATCATGATGGCGATCTCGCCACTTCGGCTTGAGGCGTGTGACACCTTCATAGGTGAGGATGATCGCTAACGGAATGATGATGAAGAAGAGGTATTCCTCGAGCGGAAGCCCGAAGGCAAGTTCTAGCCCCAAGGTCTGCGAGTAGTCGAAGTCCCAATGACCGGAATGAATCGCAATCCAGTCCCATAGGACGAAGAAGGCAGAGATGGGAAGAATCGTCATCAGAGTGAATCCGATACGTCGCAAGACGCGAAGTTTGAAGGCCCACTCGAGCCACCAGGAGCCAGCCATCGTGAAGAGGAGCATCACAAGGTAGCCGTAACGGGGCATGCCCCAATAGTTCCACTCACTGCCATCACATCTTTGTGAGACACGAAGCGTCACGCTGGAAATTTGCTCTCTGCCGGTTACCCTCATTCGCATGATGTCGAAGGAGGGCGCTTCGAAACCCGTTGCCAAGATCAGAGTCTTCGACGGGATCCGCACCTTCTCTTCCTTCGCTGTCGGTATCGCGATCCTTCTCTCCACGCTCTTCGGTTTCCTCTTCCAGAGCGAATCGATGGGATGGCAGGTAGTCATCGCACTCCTCGCTCTCGCCATCGGTATCCCTCATGGTGCACTCGATCACCTAGTGACATTGCCAAGGTCGCGCCCTCTGAAGATGGTGCTCTTCATCGTGGTCTACATTGCAATAGCTCTCATCGCGGTCTGGGCGATCTTGGAGTGGAATGTCTATGGCTTCTATCTCGTAGTCGCCATGAGTGCTCTCCACTTCGGTATCGGAGATGCCGCCTTCTTAGCAGAGCGCGATCGGATTCTTGGACGTGATCGATCACCGAGACTTGCTCAGGTTCTCTACGCATTGGCTGGAGGAGTCACTCCCGTTGTCATTCCCTTGGTCAACGAGCGAAGTTCGCAAGCCCTCGCCGCGGTCAATCCCACATTGATCGATTGGGATGGTGGATTGGCTGATCTCTTCTATTGGGTTGCGATCGCACTTCTAGTGACCGCGATTGTTGCGCAGTTGGTGAGTAAACGAGAGCGCGATGCCCTCGATCTCATCCTTCTTGGACTCCTGGCGATTCTCTCGCCACCACTCATTGCATTCGCGGTCTACTTCGGGACTTGGCATGCCATGAGGCATACGGCTCGGTTGACCTTGAACCTCAAGAAATCGCAAGATGCTTACGAGAGAGGGGACGCCCCAAGGGCGCTTCGAAGCGCAGTCATTCCAGGCACTCCTGCGCTCTTTGGCACCTTGGCCGTGGCGGCAGGCCTTGTCCTCTTCGGCGAGAACAACTTCAGCGACGATTTCCTCTGGCTGCTCCTGGTTGTGATTTGGGCGCTAACGGTGCCTCACATGATGGTCACGGCGAAACTCGATCGGGGTGCGCTGCTGTGAGGCGTCTCATCACCCTTCTCCTCGTCGTTTACTTGGTCAGTCCACAATTCTCGGCGCAGGGATCGCAGATGCGATACCTCTTCCCGGTGACCGATTGCAAGAGCACGTACTCCCGATATCACCATGACTATCCAGCTGCAGATATCTTCACAAAGGAAGGCTGTGCTTTCGTCTCACCCGTCGATGGCGTCGTCACCGAGGTCTCACGTAAAGATAAGTGGAGCGGACGCGAGAATCTCGGCTCCACCCGAGGCGGGAAGTTCGTAGCACTTCTCGGGGACGATGGCGTTCGTTACTACGGATCTCATTTGCGTAGCGTGGCAAGGGGAATCATTCCTGGCGTGCGTGTGGTGGCGGGGACGAAATTAGGCGAGATTGGAACGAGCGGAAGTGCTCGTGGCACTCCGCCACATCTCCATTTTGGAATCTCATGGCCGACCGAAGATGGGATCTGGTGGGTGCGAAGAGGGATGGTTTCGCCTTACGACTTCTTGAAGTCATGGGAGCAGGGCGAGATGCGTTCGCCGCGCAAGCAGGTGATGAAGAGATTGGCCGAAGTGGGAGAGATACCGAAGGAGCCCAAGAAGTGAGATCTCCAAAGTGTGGAGAAATGACGAAGGCCCGGAGATTTCTCTCCGGGCCTTCGTCTGACAGAGTGATCGACTAGCTAGGGACTACCTGATCTGCCTGAGGACCCTTAGGACCTTGGACGATCTCGAATGTCACTGGCTGTCCCTCATTGAGGCTCTTGTATCCATTTCCTTGGATAGCGGAGTAGTGGACGAATACATCTTGTCCGCCACCGTCTACGGCGATGAAGCCGAAGCCCTTCTCAGAGTTGAACCACTTAACTGTACCTGTTGCCATTTTCTTCCTTCTTCTTTCGGTTTGGACAACCTCGCAATCCGAGATTGTCAGTCTTTCCGTTTTACAGCTGAACCGATCAAATGCAGAAGCAATGAAGCCGGTACTGATAAGCGTTGGACTGGCGCAAAGCCTACCCTCATGCGATTCACACTAAAACCAGCCGTCCACGTGAGGGAGCGGGGCTAGCCTTTGTCCATGAACGGAGTACGCCTATGAACGGAAATGAAGGCTCCAACGGGGTCGCAGGGTTGAGGTCTTCGCTGGCGTTATCGATCCCCGCCGCGATCTTGGCCGTCGCCCTCGCGCTTGGACTCAATCAGGTGGGGAATGGTTTCGCGGCCAGGAGTGAGACCGGGATATCGGTCACCGGGTCAGCACGAGTCAATGCGACCGCAGATAACGCAGTCTGGTCGCTCAATGTCAATGCGACTTCGCCAACGCTCTCCACTTCGGTCAAGTCGGTCAACGATGACATGGATCAATTGGTCGCTTACCTCAAAGAAGGTGGTTTCCCCACCGAGGCGATCCAACTCGGCGCACTTGCGACATACGGCAATGAAGAGTGGGTCAATGGCAACTCCACGGGTCGCATCCTGAGTTACCGTGCCGAACGTCCAGTCACCGTACGTTCTACCGATGTCAATCTCGTCGCATCGATGAGCAATGGAATCGGAGCGCTCCTTGAACGCGGAGTGCAGATCAATAACTTCGGTCCTAACTACTACATCTCCTCCCTCAAAGACCTTCGTCCGGAACTTCTCAAGGAGGCGATGATCGATGCACAGTCGCGCGCCAAGGCGATCGTCGAGTCGACGGGTGGCAAGGTAGGAGTCGCTATCGCAGTGCGAAGCGGGCCGTTCCAAGTCACCTCACCTGATTCAGTGGATACCGCTGCGGGGGGCTATTACGACACTTCGACGATTGAGAAGACGGTGACGGCGACCGTCACTGCAACCTTCAAGACGGAGTAGATCTCTTCAGGTCTTATGGACCAACCAGATCTGTGCGCCGTGGGCAAGGACGATCGATCTCTCACCGGGACGCTTGATCAGCGGCGTGAAGTGTTCATCTGCGACCGATGAATCGAAGAGTGAGCGGTAGGAATCTCCCCAGCGATCATCCGGCAATGTGAATTCATGATCAGCGAGATCTCCGTTGAGGAAGAGTAGAAGCCCTTGCTCTGTGCTCGCTTCTATGAAGACAGCGAGATACCGGCGATCTCCTTGGTGCCAGTTCTCCTCATCCATCTCCATTCCGTTCCGTCGAAACCAGGCGACGTCCTTTCGCCTTGTTGCGAGGTCTAGGTTTCCGGTGAAGAAGTCCGAGATTCGCTCCACCATGAAGGTCTTTCGAATCTTGATGAGAGAGCGCAGCGAGTCCAAAAGGTCGCGCTCTAGTTCCGTCGGTTCCCAAGTAAGGAACTGACCACCGTTGAAGTTCTCGCTACTCCTGACTTCGAGTTTCGGATCAAATGAGTAGGCGTTATTCGACCCTGCCTGACTCCGCGAGAGTTCATCTCCCATCGTGAGCATCGGTACTCCAGATGAGAGGACGAGCGTCGCAAGGAGTGATTTCTTCAAGCGATGGCGCACTTCGTTGACCTTTTCGTCCTTACTCTCACCTTCCACGCCGAGATTCCACGACCGGTTGTGATCCGAACCGTCACGGTTTCCCTCGCCATTGGCTTGGTTGGCCTTCTCTTGAAAGGTGACGAGATCGTGAAGGGTGAAACCATCGTGTGCCGTGATGAAGTTGATCGAAGAGGTCGGACCGCGGAAGTAGAAGATGTCGTGAGAGCCAGAGAGGCGTTTGGCGATATCGGCAACCCCTTCGCTAAATTCTCGAGCCGGATTGCCTAGCCAGAATTGGCGCACCGAGTCGCGGTAGTGGTCATTCCACTCGCGCCACGGATGTGGGAACTCGCCTAATGCATAACCGGCCATGTCCCACGGTTCAGCGATCAACTTCCGCTCCCGAAGGATCGGGTCAGCGGTGATCGCTGAGATCAACGGGCCATGGGTATCGATCTCGTGGCGACCTCGCGCAAGCGCCGTGGTGAGATCGAACCGAAACCCATCGACTCCAATCACCTCGCTCCACCAATGGAGTGAATCGATGATCATTCGGGTGACGAAGGGGCGACGCGTATCGACGGTGTTTCCACACCCAGTGAAGTCCTCATAATTCTCAGCGCCACCATCGTGAGAGATGCTGCGATAGAAGCTCTTGTTATCGATGCCACGAAAAGAAAGGGTCGGTCCAGCCATTCCGCCTTCAGCAGTGTGGTTGTAGACGAGATCGAGGATGACCTCGATCCCACTCTCATGGAGGGCATCGACGGCATCCTGCAACTCTTTGATCGGATCATCGGTGGCCGCAAATGCTCGATGCGGCGCCGAGAGTGCGATGGGGTTGTAGCCCCAGAAGTTCTCTCGCCCACGAGCTATCAAGGAGGGCTCCGAGAGGAAGTGTTGGATCGGCAGCAATTCCAGTGCAGTGACTCCAAGGCCCTGCAAGTGTTCGATCGTCGATCGATCGCCGAGCGCTTTGTAGGTACCTCGCTCCGCGGCAGGGATCTTTGGATTGAGCGCGGTCAAGGCCCTGACGTGGGCTTCATAGATGACAGTCTCACTCCACGGATGTGTGGGGCGATGGATCGCTCGGGGATGAGTGTTAGTTACGACCGATAGCGGCACGAACCCAAGCGAATTGCGATCGTCCTGGATGGAGAGATCTCCGCCGCCGAGCAGATCAATTGCCCGATGGCCGTAGATCTCAGGTGCGAGATGAAGTTGCCCATCGAGGAGGTGCGCATAGGGATCGATCAGGATCTTCTTCGGATTGAAGCGCCAACCTTCTTCCGGTCGCCACGGTCCGTGGACTCGATAGCCGTAGCGCTGGCCGACTTTGACCCCTGCGAGGTGGCCGTGCCAGATCGGTCCCTCACGATAGGCGAGCGAAAAACTGACCTCTTGCCCTTGCGCATCCACCAAGACCACATCGACGGCATCGGCTGCAGGTGCCCAGAGAGCAAAGTCGACACCACCTGAGACCGGATGTGATCCGAGTCTGATACCTGCACCCGAACTGCTCGCCGGCCTCATATCGTCACCACATCTCCACCATATCTTCGAATAGAGCGATAAGTGACTGACGAGTAACATCCGCGACATGAAAATCGCCGTCTGCGTCAAACAAGTCCCGGATTCTTGGGCTGAGAAGAAGATGGTCGACGGTCGACTCGATCGCGAGAGCGTCGATGCCGTCCTCAATGACCTTGATGAGTACGCCATCGAGGAAGTCCTACGGATCGTTGAGCCACTCAATGAGGCGGCGGGAAGCGAACTCCACACCGTCACCTTGATCTCGATGGGTCCCGATCGCGCAAGTGAAGCGCTTCGTAAGGGTCTATCGATGGGTGCACATGATGCGATCTTGGTTTCAGATCCACTCCTTGCCGGAAGTGATGCGCTGGCAACTTCGCGCGTTCTGGCCAAGGTAATCGCCGATGGTGGTTTTGATCTGGTCTTCTGTGGAACCGAATCGACCGATGCGCGGATGAGTGTCATTCCTGCGATGTTGGCTGAAAGACTCGGCTGGGCTCACTTGACCTTTGCTGGCGCCGTTCGCGCCGGTGATGGATCGGTTGAGATCGACCGCATGACAGAGTTTGGTATCGAGACGATGGCGGCATCGTTTCCTGCGGTGGTGAGCGTGATCGAAAAGATCAATGAGCCACGTTATCCATCCTTCAAGGGAATCATGGCGGCGAAGAAGAAGACGATCGAGACTAAGTCTCTCGCGGATATCGGTATCGAGACTTCACTCGTCGGTGCAAGCGCCTCATGGTCGAAGGTGGAGAACTCTTCGCCGCGTCCGCCGCGCGATAAGGGAGTGAAGATCGAGGATTCAGGCGATGGTGGCAACAAGTTGGTCGAATTCCTACTGGAGAAGAGAGTCGTATGAGCGTGTTGATCCTGATCGACCATAGCGATGGTCAGATAGCCAAGAGTGCGGCCGAGTTAGCCGTCTTCGGCAAGAGATTGGGTGAGGTCACCGGACTTCTCTTGGTATCTCCTGGTCAAGCATCCTCTCTGACGCCATCGTTGAGTGGGATCGATCTTGCCAAGGTGATCGTCATCGAATCAGATGATTTCGCGAAGGTCGGCATCCCAGCTCTCGCGGGTGCGATTGCAGAGCAGGTACGTGCGCTTTCACCTAAGGCCCTCTTGATCGCCTCCACTTCTCGCGGCAAAGAGATCGCAGCACGAGTGGCCGTTGCGACTGAGAGCGGGATCATCACAGATGCAGTCGATCTTGATGCCAGCCGGAAGAGTTCGCAATCCATCTTCGGTGGTTCTTTCTCTGTGACGTCAGCAGTGACCACTCCGACAGCGGTAGTGACCATTCGTCCAAGTTCAATCGATGCACCCGTTGTCACATCACAACCTGTGATCGAGCAGGCGCAATACTCAGCACCAGATGCGCTTCGGAAGCAATCAATCAGCAAGGTCCAGCCACCGGTAAAAGGTGGACGACCAGAGTTGACGGAAGCGAAGATCGTCGTTTCTGGCGGTCGTGGCACCAATGGTGACTTCGCTCCGGTAGAGGCTTTCGCTGATCTTCTCGGCGCTGCGGTTGGTGCATCACGCGCTGCCACCGATGCTGGCTGGTATCCGCACACCCATCAAGTAGGACAGACTGGAAAGACTGTGAGCCCGAATCTCTACGTCGCGTGTGGCATCTCAGGTGCGATCCAACATCGCGCTGGGATGCAGACGAGTAAGACCATCGTCGCGATCAATAAGGATCCCGAGGCTCCCATCTTCGAAGTCGCTGATTTCGGTGTAGTCGGAGATCTCTTCGCTGTCCTTCCGCAGGCGACGAAGGAGCTTTCGAGCAAGAAGGGCTAATCGCTGGGCGCCTAGACTTCGCTCATGTCTGGGGCTTCAACTGGGCGTATCTACTTCGATCACGCCGCCACCACTGCGATTTCGCCGCGTGCGCTCGCGGTCGTTGCAGCGGAGATGGCAGTCCTTGGCAATCCTTCGAGCCTGCATCATGAGGGTCGAAAGGTCCGAGATCTCGTTGAGGGCGCACGTGAACGGATCGCTCTCCGCATCGGAGCAAGTCCAAGTGAGGTGATCTTCACTGGATCGGGTACGGAGGCTAACAACAGCGCGATTAAGGGTCTCTTCTGGTTTCGAAACCCTCGCAAGGTGATCGTCACTACCGCGATCGAACATCACGCTGTTTCAGATCCGATCCATTGGCTCGTCGAACACGAGGGAGCGATCCTTCGCGAAGTTAGGGTTTTAGATGATGGCTCCATCGATATAGAGCACCTCGCAGAGATCATCCGCTCGGAAGGCGATGAGATCGCTCTCATTTCGCTCATCCATACCAACAACGAACTGGGCACTTCGATCACAGCTGAAGAGATGGGTCGTATCAAGGTGGTGATCGGAGACCTTCCACTCCACCTCGATGCGGTGCAATCCATCGGCAAGGTTGACTTCGACTTCGCGGCGAGCGGGGCGACGAGTGCCGCCATCTCGGCGCACAAAGTCGGTGGACCCCTCGGTGTGGCTGCTCTGATCCTTCGCCGTGGCGTCGAGATCACTCCCTTGCTTCACGGCGGCGGACAGGAGCGTGACATCCGTTCCGGCACTCTCAACGCTCCTGGTATCGCGGGGTTTGCAACCTCTATCGACGAATCATTCGATGAGTTGCAGGTGCGTCGGGTCAAGGTAGGCCGATTGCGTCAACGTCTGATCGATGGCGTAAAGCAAGCCGTCCCCGAGATGCACGTGAACGGGCGAGGTGACGCACCTGGGATCATCAACATCACCTTTCCTGAGACCGAGAACGAAGCCTCACTTCTCCTTCTCGATGCGCGCGGGATCTCTTGCTCTACTGGTTCTGCCTGCAGTCAAGGATTGGCTCAACCGAGCCATGTACTCCTTGGGATCGGATTGAGTGAGAGCGATGTCAATGCATCGCTTCGATTCTCACTCTCACACCTCAATAGTGAAGAGGAAGTCGATGCCTTCATCTCTCAGATCGGAGAGGTCGTTGCGGGCGCGAAGGCGGCGCATCAAGCGAAGTTACCTAGCGTGAGAGCACACTCATGAGCGCTCTCAGAGTGATCGCTGCCATGAGTGGTGGCGTCGACTCAGCCGTCGCTGCAGCACGTGCCAAAGAGGCCGGCTATGAAGTCATAGGCGTTCATCTCGCGCTTTCGAAGAATCCCCAGAAGTATCGATCCGGCGCAAAGGGTTGTTGCACGATCGAGGACTCGCACGATGCACGTCGAGCCGCAGATCGCATCGGTATCCCGTTCTACATCTGGGATATGTCCGATGAATTCCATAAGGAAGTGGTGGAGAACTTCCTCGATGAGTACAAGTCTGGTCGCAC
>WLDY01000060.1 GCA_009704555.1 Actinomycetota bacterium
CCAAGGGTTCGGCTCGCACGATTCTCCTTCTCGATGGCCATTCCTTGGCCTACCGCGCCTTCTATGCCTTACCGGTGGAGAACTTCTCCACGTCGAGTGGTCAACACACCAACGCCATCTACGGCTTTGCCTCGATGTTGATCAACCTTCTCGCTCAAGAGAAGCCGGATCAAGTGATCGTCGCATTCGATGTATCCCGAAAGACATTTCGGAGTGAGAGATTTCCGGAGTACAAGGCCAATCGCGCCAAATCTCCGGAGGAGTTCAGATCACAACTCTCATTCATCTCAGAGATTCTTGATGCATTCGGTATCCCAGTGATCGAGCGAGAGGGATATGAGGCAGATGACCTGATTGCGACCCTGACGAAGGCCGCGATCGAAGATGATCCCGCTGTTCATGTGCTCGTTACGACGGGGGACAGGGACTCGTTCCAGTTGATTCGGCAAGGTGTGACCGTCCTCTATCCAAAGAAGGGCGTGACTGAACTAGCACGAATGGACACGCAGGCGGTCATCGATCGTTATGGGATCTCGCCCACGCAGTACCCAGATTTCGCTGCCCTGCGGGGAGATCCAAGCGACAATCTTCCCTCGATCCCTGGTGTCGGTGAGAAGACCGCAATCAAGTGGATCCAAGAGCATGGCTCTCTCGCACAACTTGTGGCAGATGCGGATCAAGTCCCTGGCAAGGCGGGCGAATCGTTGCGCGCAGCCCTCTCTCAAGTCCTCCTCAATCGCGAGCTCACCCATCTTGTCGACGATGTGCCGATCGAAAGTGAAGAGCGAGCGCGCCTCCTAGATACATCATGGGCCGGTGTCGATCGCGATAAGGCGCTACGGATCTTCGACGATCTTGAGATCAAGACGCTGCGAGAGCGGATAACGAAACTTCCGTCGAAGGGATCATCGAAGTCTTCCACATCTGACGAAGGGTCACCTTCTCGCCCAAGAGGGGAGAAGGAGAGCGGAGATGAATTTGGTCTCTCCTTATCGAAAGTAACTGAGGATGATCTCCTTGCGCAGATGCGCGGGGAAGTCGCCATCTTGCTCTCGCCTAGTGGTTTGGGAGATGCTGTTGCGATCTCGCCCAAGGAGGGCGTCGTCTTCTGGGCCGAAGTGCGAAATGCTGCAGCCTTCCTCAACGGTGCGCTCGCTCTCGGCCAGTGCACGATCTTCGGTCACGCTCTCAAGAGTCAGCTACACGGAGTCGATGCGGCCATACCCCTTGATCCCTCCTTTGACACCGAGTTAGGGCGATACCTCCTCAATCCTGGTCAGCGCGAGATGGATCTCGCCGCGATCGTGCGCGAGGATTTTGGCTACGGCGCAGGCGAAGATATCCAGCAGGAGGTCGATCTCTTCTCGGATAGTTCCTTCGATCCAGCTCTCGTCTCATTCCTCTGGCCCTTGCGTGAACGCCTGAAGATCCAACTTCAAGAGAGTGAGCAGTTGGAGCTTCTCACCAGAATCGAACTTCCATTAACGGTGATCCTTACGCGAATGGAGGATCGTGGCATCGGCTTCGACGAGAAGAAGGCGAGGTCACTGCGGGATCACTTCGAGTCCGAAGTGCGTTGCAATAGCGAAGCAGCCTTCAAGGCCGCTGGGCATGAGTTCAATGTCAACTCACCGAAACAACTCCAAGTGATCCTCTTCGATGAACTGAAACTTCCTAAGACAAAGAGGATCAAGAGTGGGTACAGCACCGATGCAGATTCGCTGCTCTGGCTCTTACAAGAGACCAATCACCCCCTCTTGACTGCGCTCCTTCGTATCCGCGAGGTAGGAAAACTCTCCAGCATCATCGATGGTCTGATCACTGCATCGCGTGACGGTCGCATCCACACCACCTTCCAGCAGACCATCACTGCAACCGGTCGACTCTCCTCCATCGATCCCAATCTCCAAAACATCCCGATTCGATCCGAAGAAGGTCGCAGGATCCGAGAGTGTTTCGTCGCCAAGGATCCCTATCGGACTCTGCTCACTGCCGACTACAGCCAGATCGAGATGAGGATCATGGCTCACCTCTCGAAGGATTCTGATCTGATCGCGGCATTCGCCTCTGGCGAGGATCTCCATAACACCGTCGGTGCGCGGGTCTACGGCGTGACTCCTTCGCAAGTGACGCCGGAGATGAGACGTACGATCAAAGCGATGTCCTATGGACTTGCCTATGGACTCTCTGCCTATGGTTTGGCGCAACAACTAGACCTCTCGCCCTCTGAGGCGCAGAAGTTGATGGATGATTACTTCGAACGCTTCGGCGGTATCCGTGACTATCTTCAGGATGTCGTCCGTGATGCACGCGCCAAGGGATACACCGAGACGCTTCTCGGAAGGCGTCGATTACTTCCAGACCTCACCAGCGAGAATCGCCAACGGCGTGAGATGGCGGAGCGAATGGCGCTCAATGCACCAATACAAGGTTCGGCAGCCGACATCATCAAATTGGCGATGTTGGCGCTGGAACGAGCAATCGATGAAGAGGAACTTCGTTCCCGGATGATCCTTCAAGTCCATGACGAATTGATCCTTGAGGTCTCTCCCGGCGAGGAGGAACGTTTGGAGACGATCGTCAGGAAGGCGATGGGAGAGGCGTTCACGCTTGATGTCGCCCTTGAGGTCAATGTAGGAATCGGAGAGAGCTGGGAGGCGGCGGCCCACTGAGGCCAGTTTGACCCCCGCAAGCGTGGCTAAGTACCCTTCACTCGCTTCTTAGCGCGGTATTCGCTGGATCTGTCACTAGACAATAAATCCTCCGGAGATCTCTCCAAGAGCATGTCCCTGTCCCTACTAGTCCCTTGTCCAACGGAGCATCTTGTCCACTAACATCACACTCAACGACGTCGGCACTGCTGAGGATTTCCTCGCAGCAATCGAAGGCACAATCAAGAATTTCAACGACGGAGATCTCGTATCTGGAATCGTCGTACAGGTAGACCGCGAGGAAGTACTTCTCGATATCGGCTACAAGACCGAAGGTGTGATTCCATCACGCGAACTCTCCATCCGTAATGACCTCGATCCATCAGAGATCGTCAAGGTCGGAGATCGCGTCGAAGCTCTCGTCCTGACAAAAGAGGATAAGGAAGGCCGACTCATCCTCTCCAAGAAGCGCGCTCAGTATGAGAAGGCGTGGGGAGAGATCGAAGAGAAGAAGAATCGCGATGAAGTCGTCGTTGGTACCGTCATCGAGGTGGTCAAGGGTGGTCTAATCGTTGACATCGGTCTACGTGGCTTCCTCCCAGCATCACTCGTAGAACTGCGTCGCGTCCGTGACCTCACTCCTTATATCGGCAAGCAGGTCGAAGCACGCATCATCGAGTTGGATAAGAATCGCAACAACGTCGTCCTCTCACGTCGCGCTTATCTCGAGCAGACACAGTCAGAATCCCGAACCTCATTCCTCAATCAACTACAACGAGGTCAAGTCCGCACGGGAACCGTCTCCTCCTTGGTCAACTTCGGCGCCTTCGTCGATCTTGGCGGTGTCGATGGACTCGTGCACGTCTCCGAGCTCTCTTGGAAGCACATCGATCATCCGAGCGAGGTCGTCGCTGTCGGTGACGAAGTGACGGTAGAGGTCCTCGAAGTCGACTTCGAGCGTGAGCGGGTATCGCTCTCACTCAAGGCGACACAAGAAGATCCTTGGCAGGCATTCGCCCGCACTCACACCATCGGCCAGGTCGTCCCCGGTGAGGTCACCAAATTGGTGCCGTTCGGTGCGTTCATCCGCGTCTTCGATGGAATTGAAGGATTGGTCCATATCTCCGAGTTGGCAGAGCGCCACGTCGAGATCCCAGAGCAGGTAGTCCAAGTAGGAGACCAGCTCTTCGTCAAGATCATCGATATCGATCTTGAGCGACGTCGCATCTCACTTTCCTTGAAGCAGGCCAATGAGGGACATGATGTAGAGATCGAAGCATTCGATCCGACTCAATATGGCATGCCCGCTCGCTACGACGAGAGTGGCAACTTCATCTACCCAGAGGGTTTCGATGCAGAATCCCAAGAGTGGAAGCCAGGATTCGAGGCGCAACGCGAGGAGTGGGAGCGTCAATACGCTGAAGCTCAGGCGCGTTTCGTAGCGCACAAGAAGCAGAAGGCGGAGGCGAAGGCAGCTGATGCCCTTGCTGCCACTGCTGAAGGCGCAGAGTCATCCGAAGCGACAACCGCGGGAGCAGGCGAGTAGTTTTCCTCCTGTGTTGACCGTAGCTCTCACTGGAGGCATCGGTTCAGGGAAGTCGCTCGTTGGGGAATATCTCCAAGCACTCGGTGCCATCGTCATCGATTCCGACCAGCTTGCTCGTGACGTGATCGAGCGAGGCAGCGAGGGATTCGATCAGGTGGTCTCTCGATTCGGTGATGCCATCCTCAAAGACGGTGAAATCGATCGCGGTGCGCTCGCTCGAATCGTCTTCGATGACCCAAGCGCTCGCCGCGACCTAGAAGCGATCATCCATCCGAGAGTCCGCGCGCAGTATGAGTCGATCATCGCGCGAGCGAGCAGTGATGCGATAGTCGTCAATCAGATTCCGCTCCTTGCTGAGACCAATGGCGCCTCACGTTTCGATCTCGTCATCACGATCGAATCAGAGGAGCAGACTCGGATCGAACGAGCTGTTGCCCGAGGCTTGAAGGAATATGAGGTGCGTAAGAGGTTGTCGAGCCAAGCCTCAGAGACCGACCGGAGGAAGATCGCCCACATCGTGATCGAGAACGATGGGACGAAAGAGGAGTTGCTCTCCAAGGTCGAGCGGATCTGGGAAGAGGAGATCCTCCCTCGGCGCGCGGGGACATGATGGCCCGGGCGAGCGTGAGCACTCCTCGCAGTGGCAAGCCATTCGAGGTGATCGCAGATATCAAACCCTCAGGCGATCAGCCTCAGGCGATCGAAGAGCTCACTCAGCGGATCAACGCCGGTGAGCAAGATGTCGTCCTCCTTGGCGCGACTGGCACCGGAAAATCAGCCACAGCCGCCTGGTTGATCGAACGCTTACAACGCCCAACTCTCGTCATTGCCCCCAATAAGACCTTGGCCGCGCAATTGGTCAATGAGTTCCGGGACCTTCTACCCAATAACGCCATCGAGTACTTCGTCTCCTATTACGACTACTACCAACCCGAGGCGTATGTGCCACAGACCGATACCTTCATCGAGAAGGATGCTTCGATCAACAATGAGGTCGAAAGGCTTCGCTACCAAACAACTTACTCCTTACTCACGCGCCGTGATGTCATCGTGGTCGCCACTGTCTCCTGCATCTACGGCTTAGGCACTCCGCAGGAGTACATCGATCGGATGATCATTCTGCGCAAAGGTGATGAGATTGAACGGAACCTTCTCCTGCGACGTTTTGTCGATGTCCAATACAAGCGAAA
>WLDY01000061.1 GCA_009704555.1 Actinomycetota bacterium
CCTTCTCGGCTCCTTACTCGCAGGCGCTGCCGCCTCGATGACACAGCTGATCCTCTTCCGCGCGATCCAAGGGATCGGTGCCGGTGGTCTCTTCGCGCTCTCCTTCATCATCATCGGCGACATCGTCTCGCCACGAGAGCGCGGCAAGTACCAGGGTCTCTTCGGTGCAGTCTGGGGCGTCTCCTCGGTCGCAGGACCTCTCCTCGGTGGCTTCTTCGCCGACCAAGGTGAAATCCTCGGAATCACCGGATGGCGCTGGATCTTCTACATCAATATCCCATTCGGCATCCTCGCCCTCCTCGTCACTTCTTCCGTCCTTCACATCCCACGAGCGAACGTCAAGCATGCGATCGACTATCTCGGTGCGCTCTTCATGGTGATCGGCGTAGCGGCCATCCTCCTTGCGATCTCTGTGACTGGACCGGTCGATGGTTGGCTCCACCCTTACACGCTCTCCTACTTCGCAATCGCGATCCTCTTCACCGCGCTCTTCATCTGGTGGGAGTCGAAGGTCGAAGAGCCATTGCTCCCGCTGCGACTCTTCAAGAACCACACCTTCTCGCTCACTTCAGCGATCGGATTCATCATCGGCGCAGGCATGTTCGGAGCCATCGTCCTTCTTCCGCTCTATATGCAGGTCAATCTCCAATACACACCAAGTGAGGCTGGGATCCGCCTCATTCCGATGATGCTCGGTATCGTCGCGATGGCGGTGACGAGTGGGCGTTTGATCTCCAAGACCGGTAAGTACAAGAGATTCCCGGTAGCAGGAATGGTGGTCTTGATCATCGCCATGGGGCTCTTCACAACGATCAACAAGGAGATGCCATATTGGCAGTTGGCGATCTATGCGATGTTGATGGGTATGGGAGTCGGATTGTCGATGCAAACCATCGTGATTGCGCTCCAGAACGATGTCGAGTACCGCGACATGGGAGTGGCGACGAGTTCGAATACCTTCTTTCGAAGCCTCGGCGCATCCTTTGGTACTGCGATCTTCGGCACCGTGCTGACCAACAGGTTCGTCTCCGAGATCGAGAGTAACCTCCCGGCTGGGAGTGCGCCCGATGCGATCCTCGGTGTCACCGAGAACACCGCAATCATCGCGACATTGCCGGCGGAGATCCAACAATTGATCTTCACAAGTTTCGATCGCGCCTTCTCCCTCGTCTTCTGGATCGCGTTACCGTTGATCGTGATCGGATTCCTATTGACCACTCGACTTCGTGAACGTCCACTTCGCGAGAGCATTGATCGACAGACAATCGAGTGATGAAGAGGCCGCAGGCTAAGAAGTGAAGACCCTCAAATCACCTTTCGCAGGGTTTCCCCCTGCTGTCGCCGCGCTCACGACAGTCGGTTTCTTCGTTGCTGTCGGATTCAGTCTCGTCATCCCCGCGATCCCTATCTTCGCCTCCTCATTCGGAGCGAGTGCGACGGCGATCGGTCTCGTCGTCAGCGCCTTCGCTGTGGCACGTCTGGTCTCTGGACTCTTCGCTGGGCGCCTCGTCGAGAGGTTCGGTGAGCGACTCGTCCTCGGTAGTGGACTCGCGATGGTCGCGCTCTTCACCTTTATGACCGCACTCGCGCAGAGCTATAACCAACTTCTCATCTTTAGGACAGCAGGCGGTCTCGGCTCTGCGATGTTCTCAGTCGCCGCAGGATCCCTCTTGCTCCGCTCCGTCGACGAGACACACCTTGGTCGAGCGCAATCGCTCTTCAATGGCGGCTTCTTGATGGGCGCGATCTTCGGTCCCGTATTCGGTGGCGTCTTGATGGGGATCTCGCTCCGAGCGCCATTCTTCATCTACACGGTGACCTTGCTCGTCGCAGCGACGATCGCGCTCGTTCGCCTGACGCCGGATCGCCTTGGTCATGAGAGCTCTAAGCCTGTCGTTGACGGTACGCCGATGCGTATCCGTGAAGCGATGCGAGTGAGCGACTATCGCATCGCACTCGCGCTCTCATTCTTGGGTAGTTGGGTTCTCTTCGGTCTTCGCTCCTCCATCGTTCCGCTCTATGTCACTGAAGAGTTGGGGGCTACTGCATCCATCCTCGGCCTCGGATTCACCTTGGCAGGGATCGCAAATGGTTTGCTCCTACTGCGCGCTGGGAGGATCACCGACTTCAGAGGACGGCGATATGCCTTGCTCGTCGGTTCCTACTTCATACTGCTTGGGTTGATCGTGATGACTTTCGCTTTCGATCCACTGCTCTACATACTTGCGATGGTACTGATGGGACTGGGTGGTGCCTTCTATGGCAGCGCACCTGCAGCGCTCGTCGGAGATGTCATCAAGGGGCGCGGTGGACGAGTGATCGCTTTCTTCCAGATGGCGGGTGATGCCGGGATGATGGTCGGTCCGATCGTCCTCGGGCTCATCAAGGATCAAGCCTCATTCCAAGCATCTTTCCTTGCGACGCTTGCGCTATTTCTCGTTAGTTTCGTTCTCGTCTACTCACTGCCGAAGCGCATCCCAGGCAACGGGACAACTCCGGCAGGAGAAGTACGAATCAATCCTCGAGACGATTAGTCGCGGCGAAGGATTGCGATCAGTCGCAAGACTTCGAGGTAGAGCCAGACGATCGTGACCATCAGACCGAAACCTGCACGCCATGACTCGACCTCAGGAGCTCCAGCTGCGACCATCTTCGACGCCTGATCGAAATCGAGGATCAGGAAGAAGGATGCGAGCGCAACGCCAAGGCTTGCGATGCCGATACTCAAGATGCCTTGTGAGTAGATGCTGGTGGCATTGAAGACGAAGACTGCGACGATATTGACGAGTCCTAGGACGAGATAACCGATCAACGCCGTGACCAAGATGCGAGTAAAGCGTGGCGTCACACGGATCTTGCCACTGCGATACGCATAGAGCGCACCGACGAATGCTGAGAGAGTTCCGATCACGGCCTGACTGACGATGCCAGGCATCTGGACCTCGTAGATGTGGCTGATCACACCGAGAGCGAGACCTTGGAACGCGGCGTAGAGCATGATCAACGCTGGGCGGACCTTCTTGCTGAAGGAGATCACCATCGCGAGGACGAAGCCACCACCGAAGCCGAGGAGGAGCGCTCCCCCTTCGAGATTGGCATACCAAGCGAAGGCGCCAGTGACCAAAAGGATTCCGAAGAGCATGCCGGTGCGAGTGACGACATCTTCCATCGTCATCCTGCCGGTACGAACGGATGATGCTGCTGGAGCTGCGAATTGTTCCTCGAGCGCATCGACCTCGGTACGAGAGTCAAGGTCGCGGACATCCATCGCCGCATAACCTCGCTTGAAGACTGGATTCGAGCTTCTCATTGTTCTCCCTCTCTAGTTCTTGCTCGTTCTCTTACTAGTCCGTGCCCCCGGTGGGGGTCGAACCCACACTTGGACGATTTTAAGTCGTCTGCCTCTGCCATTGGGCTACAGGGGCTTAGCGGGCAAATCTACTCGCCCGTTCAAAGACCTGATCCAACATGGCTTCGGTCAACTTACCAGTGAAGGTGTTCTGTTGACTGGGATGGTAACTCCCGAGGAGAACTCTGCTATTCCCGTCGTCATCGCGCCACTCGAACTGAGCCCCATGGCTGAATCTGGGATTTCGCTCAATCCTGCCCTTGGAATCGATGAATTCATTCACCTCGAATTCACTCCGGATACTCCTGAGTACCGACTCCCAGGCGAAGGCGCCGAGAGCGACGATCACCTTCAAACTCCCATAAGCGAGCGACAACTCCTCGATGAACCATGAGGAACATGCATCTCTCTCCGTGGTCGATGGTTTGTTTCCAGGAGGAGCGCAATGCACTGCACAGGTGATCCTGGTACCAAAGAGTTCCTGACCATCATCACGGCTTGTACTCGTCGCAATCGATGCCAAACCATTGCGGTGAAGTGATCGATAGAGCCAATCACCTGAACTATCGCCGGTGAAGATGCGACCGGTCCGGTTGGCACCGTGAGCACCTGGAGCAAGTCCCACGATCAAGATCCTTGGTTCTTCGACTCCGAAACCAGGTACAGGCTTGCCCCAGTAACGCTCATCCTTGTAAGCCTTCCGCTTGACCTCGGCGACTTCTTCACGCCAGGAGACGAGTCGGGGGCACTTCTCGCACTTGACTAATGCACGATCCAAAGATGCGAGCGATCTGTACTTCATCCCTGATGGCCACGATCGGAATCCGCGAGTGAGAGCGCAATGCCATCGAGGATATCCGTCTCTGATGCGATGAATGAATCTGCCGATGTCGCAAGCAAGACGCGAGAGAGAACGAGGGAACCTGCAGTGATCACATCGACTCGACCTGGATGCATGTATCCAAGGGCGGCGATCGACTCACGGGAGGAGTTTTGGAACATCAACGCGACACGATGCACCTCAGCAGCAGGGATCCGTGCCACGTGGATCGCATCGCGATCGTAAGTGCTCAATCCAAGGGAGGCAGCTGCAACGGTCGTTGCAGTCCCTGCGACCGCGATCAAGGTCTTGGCATCTCGGATCGGAACATCCGCTCCTGCGCGTACGATCGCAGCGTCAATGTCTTCGATCGCCCTTCTCAACGCATCCTTATCGACAGGATTTCCCTGTAGATGTCTCTCATGCATCCTCACACAACCGATGTCAACGCTCGCAGCGTGCTCTACCTGCGCATTACCGAAGACGAACTCCGTCGAACCGCCACCGATGTCCACGACCAGGAACGGTCCATCCTCGGCAGGAAGTCCTGCCGTCGCCCCCAGGAATGTAAGCCTTGCTTCTTCCAGCCCAGGAATCACCTCTGGTTTCACGCCGATCAACTCCATCACTCCATCGATGAAGAGATCACGATTGCTCGCATCACGCGTCGCACTTGTGGCGCAGAATCGGATCCTCTCCACGCCGCGTCTTCTCATCTCATCGCGATAGCGAGCGACAGCTGAGAGTGTGCGCTCTATCGCCTCGGGTTTGAAACTCTTCCTCGCATCGACTTCCTCACCGAGTCGGACGATCTCCATCTCGCGGACGATCTCTCGCATCCCCGCAGGAGTCAGATCAGCGATCAAGAGCCGGATCGAGTTGGTGCCACAGTCGATCGCTGCCACCCTAGCCACGGCAGGATCCACCTTCCCACCACGGCGGCAAGGCAGCGAGCGCCTCATCTCCCAACGGATTGACGCCGCTTCCGGCACCGAGTGAGTGTGCGATCAAAGAGTGAAGACATTTGACGCGATCTGGCATACCGCCTGCCGAGATCCCCGCAACCTCCGGTACATCAAGCTCAAGTATCGATGCGCAGGCGTCGCGAGTTGCAAGGAAGTCGTCATGCGCTGCTCGATAGGCGCCAGCAAGTGTCGCATCGCGCTGCAATCGCTCACTCATCTCGTTCATCATGCCGCTTCCCTCCA
>WLDY01000062.1 GCA_009704555.1 Actinomycetota bacterium
GAGGGCAGTTGGATCGACCGCTTTGACCGTCTCGCGGATGGTCGGAATCAGATCCTTTGCCTCACCTGAATCTGCAGGTATCTCCAAGATGGCATTGAGAAGGACAGTGCCTTCGACCACCTTCGGAGTTTCGGTCGGAGCACCCGTTGCGAGGTCTCTCACCGTCACTGGAGTCACTGTCGCTACATCGTCGAGCGCGAGGAGTGCTGCAGAGGCCCGTGCGACACGATCCTCCTTGACCACGATCTCGACCGGGGTTCCTTCACCACTTGGGAAGTGAAGCCCCAACCGCTCAAGGCCGATGACCGAGTCTTGCTTCGAGGTGAAGACTTCGGTCTGCGCAACACCTGAAGTATTGAGCGAGAACGAGAACCCCGCGAAGATGACGAGACCCAACGCTGTTGCGATTCCGATCTGCCGAGGCTTTCGATCGACGAGAGAACCGATCTTGGCCCACAAACCAGAGAGCTTCTCATCAGCATGGTCAAACTTCGGAACCTTAGGCCAGAAGATCCATCGCCCTAGAAGGACAAGAGCGGCAGGAAGGAAGGTGAGTGCTGCCAACATCGCACAAGCGATGCCGATTGATCCAACGGGCCCTAAACCACGATTGCTCGAGAGGTCAGAGAGAAGCAAGACCATCAAACCGGCGATCACCGTTCCACCTGAGGCAAGGATCGGTTCTACTGTGCCACGCCATGCGATCGCCATCGCCTGATAACGGGATTGATGATTGTGTAGCTCCTCCCGGTATCGCGATATCAAGAGCAACGCATAGTCGGTCGCCGCGCCCAAGACGAGGACGTCGAGGATTCCTTGCGTCTGTCCGTTGAGATCGATGATGTCGTTCTTCGCGAGGTGATAGACGATGAATGTCGCGAAGGTGAGTGCGAAGACCGCGTTGAAGAGCGGGATGAGCCAGAGAAGCGGCGAGCGATAGACGAGGATCAAGATGATCGATACGACGCCGAGAGTGGTGAGGAAGAGCGTCGTGTCGATCGAGCCGAATGCGTTGAAGAGATCAGCCAAGATGCCACCGGCTCCGGTGACGTAAGCATCGACTTCTGTTCCCTCTTCGAAGGTCTTCTTGACATCCTCACGGATGAACTTGATCAGAAGCGGTAGCGCCTGCTCTTCGCCGATGCTCTCTCCAGCGAGGACGCTATTGATCTGGAAATTGATCAGCGTCGCCTTCCCATCGGCGGATGGGATGACGGCGAGAGGGATCCCTGGTGCGAAGTAGGTGCTCAACTTCTTACCGGACTCGGGTAGCACCTTCTCTGGCAGGGTCTGCGCATATTCGTTGATCTTGGCAAAGAGTGCGGGATCGCTGGTGGGACCGACAGCACCCTCTAGGAGAATGAGAGTCGGCAGTAGTTCGGCTGATTGATCCTGAAACTTGACGATGACATCGCTGGCGATGGTCGACTCAGCGCTCTCAGGCAAGAAGGCAGAGTTGTCATTCTCTTGGACCGTAGAGATCTTGGAGAAGACGGGTCCCGATACGCCACCAATGGCCAACCACGCGATGATCGTGATGATGGCGATATAGAGGGCCTTGCGACCCTTGACCTTCGGCTTGGTTTCCTGAGAACTCGACACCTCTATGACCGTCTCTTTCCTTCTCGCTGGGGGTGGCTCGGCGCAATCGAGATGTTCTCTTCGCCACATCCACCTAGATACATACGCCACCGATTCGCCTCGGCAACTTGATAAGCCTAGTTCGGTGGAGCCCTCACTTCATGCCGGCTCTAGGCTTGTGTCATGAGTCTCGTACAGGCACCGGCTGTCGGGATCAGTTCTTTGCCCCTCCTCTCCCTCCTTGAGCGGGGTCCGCAGGAGTATCACCAGGCACTCGAGCTTCAGCGCCTGATCCATGGTGAGGTCGCGAATGGACTCCGACCTTCGACTCTCCTGCTCATGGAACATCAACCTGTCTTCACGGCAGGGAAGAGAACTGAGCTAACGGATCGTCCTTTCTCATCGACTCCAGTCGTTGACGTTGATCGAGGTGGAAAGATCACGTGGCACGGACCGGGGCAATTGGTCGGGTATCCCATCCTTCGTCTTCGCAACCCGCAAGAACTTGTCGGTTATGTCCGCGAAATCGAGCAGGGCATCATCGATCTGCTCGCTGATTTCGGAGTAAGAGGCGGCAGAGTCGATGGTCGATCCGGAGTCTGGATCGAAGGTGAGCGGAAGATCGCAGCAATCGGCATCCGCGTCGCTCAAGGGGTGACGATGCACGGTTTCGCCATCAACGCCAACTGCTCGCTCTCCCCCTTTGAAGAAATCGTCCCTTGCGGAATCCGTGACGCCACCGTCACATCGATCAGCAAGGAACTATCGCGAGATGTCTCAGTGATGGATCTTCTCCCTCTCATCGAAGCGAAAGTGGTTCCTATTCTCGAGGGGCTCACATGACACTCGTCTCCGATCCCGGAACTTCGAAGGATGGAAAGAAGTTACTTCGCATCGAAGCGAAGAATGCCGCCGTTCCCATTGAGCGAAAGCCTGACTGGATCAAGACTCGAGCAGTCATGGGTCCGAATTACTCGAACCTCAGATCCCTCGTCTCAAAAGAAGGTCTTCACACAGTCTGCCAAGAGGCAGCATGTCCCAACATCTTTGAATGTTGGGAGGATCGCGAGGCGACCTTCCTCATCGGCGGCGATGTCTGCACGAGACGTTGCGACTTCTGCAATATAGCCACAGGCAAGCCGACGGCCCTCGATCGTGACGAGCCGCGACGAGTCGCGGAGTCGGTCGAACGGATGGAGTTGCGCTATGCCACGGTCACCGGAGTCGCCCGTGACGATCTCGATGATGAAGGTGCCTGGCTCTATGCCGAGACCATTCGGGCGATTCACGAGAGAGTTCCTGGATGTGGCGTCGAGATGCTCGCCCCGGACTTCTCCTCACGCGATGATCTCCTTGCCGAGGTATTCGACTCCAAGCCTGAAGTCTTCGCACACAATGTCGAGACGGTGCCGAGGATCTTCAAGCGGATACGGCCCGCGTTCAATTACGACCGGTCGCTCTCCGTCATCGATAAGGCAAGGAAATCGGGTCTAATCACCAAGTCGAACTTGATCCTCGGGATGGGAGAGACGCGCGAAGAGATCTCCGCTGCACTACGCCACATGCATGGTGCCGGATGTGATCTCATCACCATCACTCAATATCTTCGCCCCACCAACCGCCACCATCCGGTAGAGCGATGGGTGAAGCCAGAAGAGTTCGTCGAACTGGCAGCGGAGGCACGTGAGGTTGGTTTCCTTGGTGTGATGAGTGGTCCACTGGTGCGATCCTCATATCGAGCGCGTCGTCTCTACGAAGAAGCCGTTGCCGCGCGGAAGGCGTAACCACTGATGGCTGATCTCGTCTATCCCGGCGTCATCAAGATCGTGCAGGGACTCTGGAAGTTTCTCGGTTTGCGCTTCACGATCCTCGGCGAGGCGAACGTTCCGCGCCACGGTGGCGCTGTCATGGCGATCAATCACATCGGCTATCTCGACTTCGCCATAGCAGGTACAGCCGCTCTACCCGCCGGGCGACTCGTCCGTTTCATGGCGAAGAAGCAGGTCTTCGATCATCCAATCTCAGGTCCCTTGATGCGGGGTATGCATCACATAAGCGTCGATCGAAAGAACGGTGCACCTTCATACGTCGAAGCGCTCAAGGCTCTCAAGGAAGGCGAGATCATCGGAGTATTCCCAGAGGCGACCATCTCGCGCACATTCGAATTGAAGGAGATGAAGAGCGGAGTTGTCCGACTCGCAATGGACTCTGGAACGCCGATCATCCCGACTATCGTCTGGGGAAGTCAGAGGATTTGGACCAAGCGCCAGAAGCGCAACTTCAAGCGGAACAACTTTCCCATCACAGTGGCGATCGGTACTCCGTACCGGGTCTCCGCTGAAGCCGACATCGAAACCGAGATGGCCAAGTTGCGAGAGAAGATGAGTGAGTTGCTCACCCTGGCACAAGGGAATTACCCGGATATCCCGAACGGGGAGCCATGGGCGCCACCGCGACTTGGTGGCACTGCCCCTACAGCAAAAGAGCTTGAAGCGATCATCGCAGAAGAGCAGCATCAATCAGCCGCTCGTAAGAAGAAGTGATGCGAGCCAGATAAACTCCCGACATGGCTGATTCCGAGAAGAAGTTGTCCCGCGCCGAAAAGCGTGCTGCAAAGAAGGCCGCTCGCGCCGCTCGTGGTCCACGATTCAAAGTGGTTCGAGATGCATATGCAGTCACGAAGAAGGAGAAGCCCTACATCGCAGCGCTTCTCTCCATGATCTTCATCGCAGTCCTTGCGGTCGGAATCATGATCGGAGCCTTCCTTGGTCGTCCTGGCTATGCCGCATTCCTGACAACTCCATTGGCTTTCCTGGTCGCGTTCATCGTCTTCACGCGCGCAGCAACCTCTGCGGCGTATTCAACGATCGAAGGCCAACCCGGTGCAGCTGCGAGCGTATTGATGTCTATCCGCAAGGGATGGACGATCGACACCGCAGTCAACGTCAATCGCAATCAAGATATGGTCCATCGTGCAGTCGGTAAAGCTGGAATCGTCCTGGTCGGAGAAGGTCGCGATGGAGTCAAGATCCTCCTCAACGACGAACGCAAGCGAATGGAACGCGTCGCACCTGGGGTTCCGGTTCACACGCTCGTCTGCGGTGAAATCGAAGGGCAGATCTCGGTACGTAAACTCCAACGCCAGATGAAGAAGTTCCCCAAGAAGCTCTCCACGACTCAGGTGAGAGAGTTACGTGCGCGCATCAAGTCCGTTGGTGGCATGAACATCCCGTTGCCAAAGGGGCCAATGCCAAAGAACATCAAGATCCCCAAGCGCCCCTAGATCCCCCAGATCCCCCAGCGCCTAGAGCCTTTACTTGCGAAATACCGCACTCGAGACGATGCGGTCGTGCAATCCTCGTCCCTCTGAGTCAAAGACGACTGCCGGGATCACTAAGAGGATCAAGAGCGTCCTAAGGATGACCTTCGGCAGCGTGAGGGCAAAGCCTTCTGGATAACTGCGGACAGTGAGGCCGAGGACACGTTGCCCTGCCGAGGCCCCGGTCAGCCAGGTCAGCAGAACGATCTCAAGGAAGAAGACAAGCGGAATCCAAAGTGAACGACCCTGATCCTGACTGAAGATCAGCGAGCCGACCGCCCAACTCATCAACCAATCGAGCGTGATGGCTATGAATCGTCGCCCCACCCCTGCGACTTCGCTTCCCGCACCAGCCATCTCTTGCTGACTCATGTGGGCATAGTAGTCAGACTCGCCTCTCACCCCGACGGGAAACATGACCGTAACAAAGCGGTCATGCGTCTTTCACTGGCTCGC
>WLDY01000063.1 GCA_009704555.1 Actinomycetota bacterium
GGCACCCTTGAGTTCGCGAGATGCGCTCTCGATGACGACTGGATCGACTCCGCTATCGACCGCCAGAGCCAAGGCCATCACGTAGTTCTCTACGTTATGCGTACCGATCAATGGGATCTCCGTCGATATCAATATGCCACCAGGGCCACGAATCTCAAGACGATTTCCGCGCCCGGTCACCTCTCGCTCAGTAACAAACCACGCTGCGCTCCTATCGGTGAGTGAGAGCGTCATCGTCTCGAGCGATGTCATAGCGGCAAGGCGCTTTCCGTAGGCGTCGTCGATGTTGATGAAAGCGCGATCGGAGTATTCGTGAGTGAAGAGTGAAGCCTTTGCATCGAAGTAACTCTCCATATCGCCATGGAAGTCGAGATGGTCTTGCGAGAGATTGCTGAATCCTGCTGCTGCGAATCGAGCGCCATTCACACGGTGAAGGGCAAGGCCATGTGAGCTCACTTCCATGGCGAGTGCACGAACATGGAGTTGAGCCATCTGTGCCACACGTCGAGCCATCTCATCAGCCGACTCAGTGGTGCGCTCGGCCTTCAACTCCAACCCCGGCATCAAGGTCGCAATCGTTCCCATCAATCCAGCCGTGAACCCCGCTGCCTGCCAGATCTCGTAGAGCAAGGTGGTGATGGTGCTCTTGCCATTCGTTCCCGTGACACCGACGGCATGCATGCTTCGCATCGGGTCACCATGGAACCAATGTGCCAAATGACCCAGATCCACTTCGGGGCGCGAGACGACGAGAAGAGGAACTTGGATCTCACCCTTGGCGGAGATCTTCGACTCACCTTCCTTGTCGGTCAGGATCGCATTGGCCCCCGCGGCGATGGCCCGCTCGACATATTCAGCGCCATGACTGCGGATCCCACGATGTGCGACGAAGAGCGCACCAGGAACAACCGCATCGGTCGAACTGGCAATCTCCGTGATCTCGATTCCGGCAAGTTGCGACAGAGAGAGTCCGGTGTCACCAAGGTAGTTGGCGACATCTACAAGAGATCTCGTCTGCGGTACGAGAGCCTGCTCATCCACGAGCATCGACTTTCTCTCTCTTCTTCTTTTCCTTCTTCTCCGGAACCTCTGAATTCTTGGGCTTCTTGCTCTCGGCAGAATCAGAAGAAGAAGTTGGATTGCTGATCTTTCGCAAGTACTCCTTGTAGCTCAATGCGTAACTGGATTCAGCCTTCGCTGTCGGCGGAATGTTCTGGGACTGGAGGATGTAACTCATCACTTCCTTGAAGACTGGTCCCCCGAGATAACCGCCGTAGTAGACCCCTTTGGGCGCTTGGATGGTCACGTTGACCACATAGGCCGGATCATCCGCTGGTGCGAAACCGATGAATGATGCGGTGTAGCCCTTGTAACAACCGCACTTCTCGTCATGGCGCCATGCGGTTCCGGTCTTGCCCGCGACGCGATAGCCCGGGATTGCAGCAGTCTCAGCAGTTCCATGTGGACCCACGACGCTCTCCATGATCATTCGCATCTTCTCTGCAGTCTCGGAGGAGACCACTCGAACTGCATCTTCGGTCTTATGAGCGGTGAATGCACCATTGGAAGCGATCGTCCCCTTGATGACGCTCGGTGGTACTCGCACGCCATCGTTTGCAAGAGTGGAGAAGATCGAGGTCGCTTGGATCGCTGTCAACGAGTAGCCCTGGCCGAAAGCGATGGTCGGAAGTGAGGTTCCAGACCACTCCTTGACTGGACGCAACTTGCCCGCGGATTCTCCTGGTAGACGAAGCTCGGTCGATTGCCCTAATCCGAATGCTCGTAGATAGTCGTAGAGACGCTCCTTCCCCACCATCTCACCGATCTTGATCGCTCCGGTGTTGGTCGAGTTGGCAAGCGCACCGGCAACGGTGATCTTCTCCGTCTTGTGATACTCGTGATCCTTGAAAGTCGTTCCATATCGTTTGATCTTGTACGGAGTCGTGATGATCGTCTCTGGTGAGATCTTCCCTTCCTCCAATGCAGCGGCATAGGTGATCACCTTGCCGGTCGAACCAGGTTCGTAGATCTCTTCGACAGTGAGATTTCGATAGAGCGCAGGATCGACACCATCGCGGTCATTTGGATCAAATGTCGGATAGGTAGCGTGAGCGAGGATCTCTCCGGTCTTCGGATTCTGGACGATCACTGTTCCGGAAACCGCTCGCGAGGACTTGACCACTTTAGTGATCGCCTTCAGCGCCACCCATTGCACATCTCGATCGATCGTCAACTGGACGCTCTCGCCCGGTACCGAATCAAGCATCACTTGTTGGGTGCCTGGGATGATCGTCCCGCCAGCATTGGCGTAGGTGTAGACACCATCCTGACCGGTGAGTTGAGAGTTGAGGCTGTACTCCAACCCGGCTGCTCCCGCACCGGCTGCATTGGTGAAGCCAAGGAGCGAAGCGGCCAATTGACCGGCGGGGTACTCGCGGTCGTAGATGCGCTCTGCCCAGAATCCACTGATCCGCTTGGCATAGCCGTTGCGCTCTTCGATCACCTTCTCGTTGTAACTCTCGATCCTCGACTCCATGGTCCGCCAGATCGCAGGTCGTACCTTGTCGGCGATCACTACATATCTGCGATCACCGGTCAAGCGATCGGCGAGATAACTCTCATCCATATCCAAGATCGGTGCGACGACCTTTGCGACCTCTTCGCCGTCATGGATCAACTTCTGATCGACGACGATCCGATAGGAGAGGACGCTACGTGCAAGCTCGACTCCATTGGCATCAAGGATGGCCCCTCTCGGTGCAGGGATCGTTGCAGTTCGCTCCAACTCCCCTGAGGCTTTGAGCATGAGGTCGTTGGAGCGGAGCGCTTGCAGATCGAGGAGTCTGATTGCAAAGACCAAGAGGATGATGCCGATGATGGCAACTGCGATCTGAATCCGCTTTGGTTGGAGTGATCGGTCAGTTGCGAGATTCACGAGTGGAGAGACCTACCTGTCGTTGATCTCTATGAAACGTGGGCTACCAGAAGCGACCATTCCCAGCATCTCCGCTGAGCGAGCAAGACGGTCCGGCGAAGAGACGTATGCCAATTCAGTGAGTGCCGCCTGTCGAAGTTCCTTCATCTCGATCACTTCTAGTTTGAGGGCTCGGACTGTGAATGCACCTTCTGTCAGTGCGATGTTGAGAGTGAACATGGCCATCAACCCTGCGGTAGCGATCGCAACGCAGATCATGACGAAGTTCTTCGAATCCCTCTTCGCATCAGTGAGCGATGCGAGTGAGAGAGTGCTCAGCGGTGCGACAAGAGAGAGCCGCCGCACTTGGGCGACCCTGCGAGTGGTCGCAGGTCCGAGTTCGCGTATCGCCATCAGGCTGCCACCCGTGTGATTGCGCGAATACGAACCGACTTGGCGCGAGGATTGACGAGCATCTCTTCCTCGCTTGCCTTTTCGCTACCGTTGAAGATGAGTGCGAACTTCTGCTCTTGACCAGGTAACTCCACCGGTAGACCAGGAAGGTCCTTGCGGACTGTGACGCGAGCGAAGTGCTCCTTGACGATGCGATCCTCAAGCGAGTGGAACGAGAGGACGACCATCCGGCCTCCGACTGCGAGTCGATCGAGTGCGATCGGTAGCGAGCGATCCAAGATGTCGAGCTCGCCATTGACTTCGATTCGCAGAGCTTGGAATGTGCGCTTCGCTGGGTTTCCACCGGTTCGTCGCGCCGGTGCTGGGATGACTCGCTTGATGAGCTCTACCAGCATGGAGCTCTTCGAGATCGGCTCCTTCGAACGCTCAGCGACGATGGCCTTGGCAATCCTTGGCGCGAAACGCTCCTCGCCGTATTGGCGCAAGATCCGAGTGAGGTCAGCCTCGGAGTAGGTGGCCAGGACTTCGGCTGCGGTGAGGCCCTGGCTCCTATCCATTCGCATATCGAGCGCGCTCTCCTGGGAGTAGGAGAAACCCCGCTCGACGGAATCGAGTTGCATCGAGGAGACACCGAGATCGAGCAGGATCCCGTCAACAGTACGAGTGCCGAATTGATCCAAGACTTTGCCGAGATTGTCGTACGAGTCGCGATAGATCTGTACTCGGCCATGGAATGGTTCGAGGCGCTTAGCTGCATGTGCGATCGCATCAGCATCTCTATCGATTCCGATGATGGTCAGATGAGGAAAGCGAGAGAGCAATTCGAAACTGTGTCCGGCAAGGCCAAGAGTTCCGTCGACGATAATCGGATGTTCGCGACCCACTATCGCTGGAGCAAGTAACTCAACGGTTCGATCGAGACAGACGGGCAGATGGATCTCGGGCATCTTCCCTACCTCACTCTCTTCTCGTCTATCGCTTGCTTCTCGTATATCGCTTGCTCTCTGACTTCAGTTAGAAATCTGCGATGAAGTTGAAGAGACGCTCTGGTCACTGTCGGCCGACGGATGGGGGGGGTAAATCGGCACCGGGGAAGCAGTGCCGATTTATTGAAGGTCGACAGTGGCCAGAACGGCCCTGCTCACTTCATCGCTATTTAGTTGTCCTTCTGGACGGTGACTCCGCTAGAAGAGTCCGGGAAAGATCTCCTCTGAGACGTTTGCGAAGTCGCCTTCGCGGTCAGCGAGATAGCTCTGCCACGACTTCGCATCCCAGATCTCGACTCGGGTATTGGCGCCGATGACGACGCACTCCTTGGTCAACGAGGCGTAATCGCGCAATCCGTTCGGAATGGTCACTCGACCCTGCTTGTCAGGGATCTCGTCGTGGGCACCGGCGAACATCACGCGCATGTAGTCACGAGCGCTCTTTGCAGTGAGTGGGGTCTGACGTAGTTGCTCGGTGATCCGGGCGAACTCGTCCGCGGGAAAGACATAGAGGCAACGCTCTTGACCCTTGGTGATGACGAGACCTGGAGCGAGGGGTTCGCGGAACTTCGCGGGGAGAATCAAGCGACCCTTCTCGTCGAGCCGTGGTTCGTGAGTCCCCAAAAACACTGTTTTTCCCCTTGTTTCTTCACTTCTCGAGCAAGACCCCCGTCTCGCTCAATTCCCCACTTTACTCCCTTTCCCTCCCTTTTCAACCACCTACCGCCACTTATTTCCCCGCTCCCCCCACCCCTCCCCACCGGGGCGAGCGCCCAGCGTGATGACTAGGCTCGTGCGCCTATGTCCGCAAAGACCTCCGATATCTCGCAAGCGCCGAACGGGACCCCCCTCATCACCGCCAAGGGTCTGATCAAGCGCTATGGGGACTTTGAGGCGGTCGCTGGGATCGACTTCGAAGTGCGAAAGGGAGAGTCCTTCGGATTCCTTGGCCCCAATGGCGCGGGCAAATCGAGCACCATGAGGATCATCGCTGCGACCTCGCAGCGAACCGGGGGCGAGATCACGATCCTCGGCAAGGAC
>WLDY01000064.1 GCA_009704555.1 Actinomycetota bacterium
AAGGGTAAGGCGAGTGGATCGATCCGTTTCGATGGCGAAGAACTAGTCGACTTCAAGCCGAAGGACTTCCGTCGGATTCGTGGTCGTGATGTTGCGATGATCTTCCAGGATCCGATGACCTCACTCCACCCGATGCTCACCATCGAGACCCAATTGACCGAGCATCTACGTCATCACCGCAAGATCTCCAAGAGTGCGGCGCGCGCGAAGGTCCTGGAGCTCCTCGACACCGTCAAGATCCCAGATCCAGCTGCGGCGCTTCGTGCACATCCAAGTCAGTTCTCCGGCGGTATGCGTCAACGTATCGCGATCGCGATGGCCCTTGCTTGTGATCCGAAACTTCTCATCGCAGATGAACCGACGACGGCGCTCGATGTCACCGTCCAGGCTGGAATCTTGACTCTCCTTGATGACCTGCGAAAGAAGAACAATCTCTCGGTCATGGTGATCACCCACGATCTAGGTGTCCTCTCCGCGCTCACCGACCGATTGCTGATCATGTATGCCGGTTCTGAGGTTGAGAGTGGCCCCACGGCACAGTTGCTCACATCTCCGCGCCATCCTTACACCAAGGGATTGATCGATGCGCTCCCTGACTCTCAAAGCGACGGAAAGCGACTTCTGGCGATCGAAGGCATGCCGCCAGAGTTGGGCAAGTTCCCTTCGGGATGCGCGTTCCATACCCGTTGCGCTTTCGCGAAGGCCGAGTGTTCGGTTGGGGCGCCAACGAAGGTCGGGATCTCTACAGATCGCAGGATCTTCTGTTCCGTAGATCCATTCCTCGCTAGCCAAGGAGGATCGCGATGAAGGACCTGATACTTGATGTGAAGGACCTCGCTGTCGAGTACACCCGCGGAGACCTCAAAGTCCGTGCTGTAGCCGGAGTAGATCTTCAACTTGGCGCCGGAGAGATCCTCGGTCTCGTCGGCGAGTCAGGGTGCGGAAAGTCCACCCTTGGTAAGGCGGCGGTTGGCATCCTTGATCGTGCCGAGGGTGATGTCACCTTCGATGGCAAGTCGGTGGCGAAGATCGGTCGCGGAAAGCGCGATCCACACTTCCTTAGTCTTCAGATGATCTTCCAGGATCCATATGGTTCGCTCAATCCACGTCGCAAGATCGGCGAGCAGATCGCGGATGGCCCGGTGATTCAGGGGATGAGTCGAAGCGATGCGATCGAGAAGGCGAAGAGCCTCTTGGAGCGAGTCGGACTTCCTGCCAATGCAGTCGATCGATTCCCACATCAATTCTCCGGTGGACAGCGCCAACGTATCGCAATCGCCAGGGCGCTCGCCATCAATCCACGTGTGATCGTCGCTGATGAGCCGATCTCAGCTCTTGATACCTCCTCTCAGGCGGCTGTCGCCAATCTCTTGGTCAATCTCGTGGAGGAATTCCAGATGGGAATGATCTTCATCTCCCACGACCTCTCCATCGTCCGTCGTATCTCGGATCGAGTCGCCGTGATGTATCTCGGCAAGATCGTCGAGACCGGAAGGACTGAGGAGATCTGGAACTCGCCATCACATCCCTATACGAAGGCGCTGATGTCGGCGATCCCACATGCAGATGGCAAGGCATTCATGCCACTCGACCTTCCAGGAGATGTCCCGAATCCTGCCTATCCACCATCGGGGTGTCGATTCCATCCTCGCTGTCCGATGGCGATGGCAAGTTGCGCCACAGAGGTTCCGAAGCAGATCGCGCTTGCTGATGGACGAAAGGTCTCCTGCGTATTGCAATCCGAGGGCGCAGCGGTCAAGACACTGAATTTCGCCAAGTGAGAGTCTTTACCAACGCTCGGATCGTCGATGTCGTCGATGGTCGCATCATCGAGGGCAAAGCTGTTCGAGTCGATAAGTCGGGCAAGATCTCTGAGATCGGTGAGTCTGTAAGGGTCACCTCCTCTTTGGAGCGAGGCGAAGAGGTGATCGACCTCGATGGTCGCTATCTCTTCCCAGGACTCATCTCCTGCCACACCCACCTCTCCGTCGTCTTCCCGTTCTCACTCACCGACCCCAATGAGAATCCAGCTGTCACCGCCTATCGCTCAGCGCAACGCGCTAACGAGGCGCTCAAGGCTGGGATAACGACATTGCGTTCTGTCCATGAACAGAATCAAGCAGACCTGATGCTCCGTGCTGCATCCAAGTCTGGCTGGTTCGAAGGACCTCGGATCTTCGGTGCGGGTCGTGCGATCTCAACGCCGGATGGACACGGTAAGGGAGGGGCTTGTTCTTACGCGAAGGACTTCGATGGTTTCTATCGTGCTGCGAGTGAAGAGCTCGCCGCTGGCGCCGACCACATCAAGATCTTCATCACCGGTGGTCTCGCTCATGCTGGAGAGAGCCCTGATGTGCCTGAGATGACCGACGATGAGATCAGTGGGGCAGTCAAAGCAGCAGAGGAACATGGCACCTACGTTGTCGCTCACGCAGGGGAGTCGAAGGCGATCCAACAGGCATTGCGGCTTGGCGTGACCTCCTTTGAGCATGGATATGTGATGGATCAAGAGACGGTCGATGCGATGAAGGCGAAGAACGTCTTCTACTCGCCGACGCTCTGCGTCACTCGGTCAGAGTCATGGATGAGAGCGAAGGGTTTCGAAGAGCCATCGATTCAGAATGCGCTCAAAGCGAGTGAGCGTCATTTGGCGAGTGCGAAGCTTGCGATCAAGGCTGACCTACGGATGACCAATGGCACCGATTACCCGCCAGGCGACCTCGTCGATGGCATCCCAGCCGCGCTTCATGAACTCTTCTTGATGCATGATGCAGGGCTCAGTACTTTGAAATCCCTGCAGTCGATCACGAGCACTGCTGCGCAGTTGATCAGGCAAGAGAACTCACTCGGTCAGATCCGTGAGGGTTTCGAGGGCGATCTCATCGCGCTTGAGGGCAATCCACTTGATGATCCGCAGAACCTGCGAAAGATCGATCTGGTTGTCCAAGCCGGTCGAGTGATCAGATCATCACTCTGATCCACTTCGCTCTCTAGATCAGAGGTTCGGTAGGAGTGCGTTCAACTCCTCGATCATCCCCATCAGCGTCTTGAGCCGATCTCGACCCTCATCGCCAAGTGATGCGAAGGTAGTGATCGGTGGTCGGACATCACCAACGGGATAGCCACGAGCGGCAGCAAGCGCCTTGGAGTAACACTGGTGGCCATAGAGTGGATGGCCCTTGGCGATCAGATGATCGATCTTGTTGATGTAGAAGGAAATCTTCTCGGCCTTGGCGTACTCCTTCTTGGCAAGTAGCTCGCAGATCAAAGTCGACGCCTCTGGGATGTAATTCGCGTAAGGGTTTACGTATCCAGTTGCCCCGAGCATGTATGACTCGACCACGCGTTCTCCAGCGAAGACCTTGACCCGACCTTCGGACTCATCGATCACATCCTTGACCCGGGCGACATCCTTGCTCGCCTCTTTGATGTAGCGGATCTGCTCGAAGTCGCGTGAGAGTTTGGCGATCAGCGAGGCCGGCATATCCACCCGTGAGGTGAAGGGATTGTTATAGACCATGATCGGAATCGAGACCTTGGAACAGATCGCCTTGTAGTAACCCTGGATCTCATCGTGCGTCGGCGTGTAGTAGTAAGGCGGCAAGATCATCAAGCCATCTGCGCCGAGTTCCTGCGCTTCGGCCGAGTAACGGACCGCATTCGGCGTATAGGCGTTCATAGTGCCAACAAGGACCTTTGCGCGCCCTGCCATGTGCTTGACCGTGGTCTCGACGATCAATCGTCGCTCCTCATCGGAGATGGTGAGGAATTCGCCTGTCGTACCAAGCATGATCACACCAGGAGAGTGACTCGCGATTTGCCAATCGAGAAGACGCTTTAGCGCTTCGACATCGACTGACTTCCCACCTTCAGTGAAGGGCGTGACAAGTACACCGTAACTGCCGCGAAATTCCTCAGCCATGTGATGATCCTTTCGTTCTCGTCGCCGTCAGTATCGTCATCGAACGACGAGCGCTCCATCGAGATTTGGTTATCATAGTCGCGTGCCTGAGATGAAGGAATCATTCGATATCGTCATCATCGGCGGTGGAGCAATCGGTACATCGACCCTCTACCAATTGTCGAAGAGCGGTGCGAATGTCGCACTCCTCGAAGAGTTCGACCTCAACACCCAAGCATCCGGTAGGAATGCGGGCAGTCTTCACGGCCAGATCCAATACGAGCCATTCGAGGAATTGGGAATCGAGTGGGCGAAGACCTTCCTACACGGACTCGCCATCCTCGCGGATTCGCTCGCGATCTGGAAGACGCTTTCGGCCGAGCTTGAAGTAGATCTAGAGGTCTCTTCCAATGGCGGTTTGATGATCGCGGAGAACGGTCAGAACATGCGCCACCTCGAGAAGAAGGTGGAGTTAGAGAACTCGATCGGTATCGCCTCAAGGATGCTGAGCGCTGCAGAGTTGCAGGAGTTGGCGCCATACATCTCGAAGAAGATGGTGGGTGGATCCATAAGTCCCATCGAAGGAAAGGCGAATCCGCTCCTTCTCGCACCAGCTTTCGCTGAAGCGGCGAAACGCAAAGGGGGCAAGGTCTTCACCAATCGAAAGGTCACTGCCATCGTACGTGACGGTGCTCGCTACCGAATCGAGACCACCAATGGTCACTTCACTGCAGCGAAGGTCGTGATCTGCGCCAATGCAGGGATCCCTGCCCTCGGCCAGGGCATCGGGGTGAATATCCCGATCGACGATGCTCCCGTGCAGGTCTCGGTGACGGAACAGGTGGAGAAGTTCGTGCACCACTTGGTCTACTTCACAAGCGAGAAACTCACCTTCAAGCAGGCGAACTCTGGCTCATTGCTGATTGGAGGCGGATGGCCTGCTCGCTACAACCCTGATGGCGACCCGATACTCAACCCGGATTCTCTCCGTAGGAATCTGCGAGTTGCGCTCAAGGTAGTGCCGAAGATCGCTGACATCCGTGTCATCCGCACCTGGATCGGTGTCGGCAACGGGACACCAGATCACAATCCGATCATCGACGAGATTGCATCGATGCCGGGGGTCTATGTCGGGATGTATCCGTATATGGGATTCACTGCCTCGCCGCTGATGGGGCGCTTGATCTCTGAGTTGGTCTTGACCGGACGAACAGAGCGGGATATCTCACCCTTCGCGCTCTCGCGCTTCTAATCGGTAGTTCTCAACGAATCGAGTGGATTACTGCGGAGATTTGCGTGCGCCGATCCTTCGTGAACGTTCGAGTTGAAGCGACCAAGGGATCTTCTCGCCGAGTTCTTCGGCAGCGGCGATCGCCCATCGTGGGTTTCGCAACATCTCTCGTC
>WLDY01000065.1 GCA_009704555.1 Actinomycetota bacterium
ACTCCAGAGAGGATCACATAGACGAGGATCGAGAGCGATGTGCCGACTACGAGATAGAGCGCGGCAGTGATAGGTCGCTCATCAAGGTCACCGAGACTCTCCCGATAGGTCGAGACCAGATAGGAGAAGAGGAGCAAAGTCGCAGTCCAGAGACCTACTGGGGTGTCGAATGAAGGCGTGAGGTCGAGGATGATGCCGGCGATGAATGCCGAGATGAATGCCTCGCCCTTCTCTTCGGTGGCAAGCCAACTGAAGAGAAGGGCGAGATAGAGCGAGAACCCTCCAATGAAGAAGTCGATCCGATTGACAAGCGATTCTTGGATCAGGAATATGGCAAGGAAGAATGAGATCGTCACCGAGGTTCGATAGATGCTCATCGGATGACCAATCGAACTATTCGCCGGTGGACTTCTTGGTGGAAGTTTTCGAAGAAGGCGATGGTGTTGGCGTAACGAAGACGGTGACGGTTGGCGTCGGTGTCGCCACTGGAGCCTTCGGTATCAACGAATCTCGCGGATCGATCGCCTCCTCGGAGAGGATCACTGCGACCACACCCAAAGAGCTCAACTCAGCGAATGGCCGCACCTCAGCGCGCTTGGTCAGGGCACCGATCGAATCATCGACCGAGACGACGGTTCCTACTGGGATGCCTGGTGCGAAGGGACGGTTACCGCTACTTCCACGAGAGAGAAGGACATCGCCCTGCTTGATGGTGTCTCGCGCATCGAGAAGTTCCACGTCAAAGTAGCTCGAACCCTTCCCAGAGAGGATTCCCATCGTCTGGCGACCAGCGATACGTACTCCCATTCGGAAGGCAGGATCACTGACGAGTTGGACGATCGCTGATCGAGCAGTGACGGTCTTGACCACACCGACCACCCCAGCACCAGAGATGACGGCCATATCGCGTTGAATTCCACTCGTACTGCCGACATCGAGCGTGACGGTACGTTCGAAACTCGACTCCGGCCCAAAGGCGATCACGCGGGCTGCGACGACCTCATATCGCGCCCGTCCTGCAAGGTCGAGGACCGACTTGAGTTGGCGGAGCTCACCACGCATGTCCTTCAAGGTCGCGATCTTCTCTTGCAACGCTTTGTTCTCTTCCTTCAATTGATCGAGTCGCTCGTTCGCCTGACCGATGTTGGCGATGTCGCCGAAGAAGTTTCCTATCGGAGAGAAGAGGAAGTTGGCCGCGCTCTGGAACGGTTTTGCGACGGTCTGCATCGCTGAGCGAGCAGAGGCAAGGAGACTAACGCCACGGAGATCGAGCGTGATCAGGAAGAGTGCAGTGACCAGAAGTGAGACCAGGAGCAACCGTGTTCTACCTGAACCACGTTGCGCCATTGCCTCTACCTACCTCTGATCCTTATCGCTCCACTACTACTTCTAGTTCTACTGAGCCGTCTCTCCGACCGAAGACCTTCAGCGTCTTGGTTCGGAGATCAAGACCTTCTCAAGCGCTTCGAACTCTTCGATGCACTTTCCGGATCCGATCGCGACTGCATTGAGTGGCTGCTCTGCGATGTGGATCGGCATATTCGTCTCTTGTCGAAGTCGTTCATCGAGACCGCGAAGGAGTGCGCCACCACCGGTAAGGACGATGCCGCGATCCATGAGATCACTGGCGAGCTCTGGTGGGGTCTTGTCGAGGGTGCTCTTGACCGCGTTGACGATCGCGTTGACCGGCTCCTCAAGCGCCTTACGGATGTCATCGGCCGAAACCAATATCGTCTTTGGAAGTCCCGTCGCCAGATCGCGACCGCGGATCTCTGCATCGACATCATCAGGGAGTCGGCAAGCAGATCCGATCGCCATCTTGATCTCCTCTGCGGTCCGCTCACCGAGAAGTAACGAGAATTCGCGCTTCACCCAGTTGATGATCGCCTGATCCAACTCGTCACCACCAGTACGGATCGACTGTGCGACGACGATGCCTCCGAGTGAGATGACTGCGACCTCTGTGGTTCCGCCACCGATATCGACGACCATGTTGCCGGTCGGCTCGTGGATCGGAAGACCAGCACCGATCGCTGCTGCCATTGGTTCTTCGATGATGTAGACCTTACGCGCGCCTGCTGCATACCCAGCATCCTTGACCGCACGTTGCTCAACACCGGTGATACCGGATGGGACGCAAACCACGATGCGAGGTTTTGCGAGATATCTCCTGCGATGGACCTTCTGGATGAAGTAACGAAGCATCCGCTCAGTGGTATCGAAGTCAGCGATGACACCATCCTTCAACGGACGGATCGCGACGATGTTGCCAGGGGTGCGACCGATCATCTTCTTCGCTTCTGAGCCGACTGCGAGGATGGCGCCGTTATCCTGATTGACGGCGACGACGGAGGGTTCGTTGAGCACGATGCCTCGGCCACGGACATAGACCAAGGTGTTCGCAGTACCAAGGTCGACGGCCATGTCGCGACCGACGAAGCTGAACTTGTTCGTTGTGCTCATCTCTTCCCTATCTATCCCACTTGCCTCTTTGTATTCACTTGCCTGTATTCACCTGCGCGAAATTCAGTTGGTTCTCTCTGGAGTCCTAACGAAGCTCGGGGAAGAAGATCCCCATCTCTCTCGCTGCAGACTCCTCAGAATCCGAACCATGCACGAGATTCTGGACCACCTTCGTGCCTTGATCCCTCGCCAAATCACCGCGGATCGAACCAGGGGCTGCAACGGTCGGATCAGTGGCGCCTGCGATGGAACGGAAACCTTCGATCACTCGCTGACCCTCCACGACCATGGCGACGATCGGACCGGAGAGCATGAACTCAAGTAACGGCTCATAGAAAGGCTTGCCTTTGTGTTCACCGTAATGCTGCTCCAGGATCGCACGATCAGCTCGCATCGTCTTCAATGCGACGACCTCATAACCCTTTCGCTCGATGCGCGCGATGATCTCGCCGATGAGACGTCGCTTCACGCCATCGGGTTTGATCAGGACAAGAGTGCGCTGCATCGGAGAAGTCACAAGGCGTGATTGTAGTCGTGTGGGCAAGAGCAGCTAAATCCTGAGAGCGGAGGGGTTACTTCTTGCCCTCTCCATCACTCGCTGCTCCACCTGACTCCCGCTCCGCGATCAATGACGCTCTGATCGCCTCGCCCTTTCGACCGAAGTAGATGGCGGCCATCCAGAGCGTTGCGAATATCGCTCCCATGAAGAACATCGACGGGATGACCAATCCATAGAGAATCGTCGCTCCCTGCAGGATCCATCCAAGCCACCAACCGAATGACATCCGCAGTAATCCTGAGTTGAGAAGCAAGAGGACCATGATGACGATCCCGATCAGTAAGTCATTTCGATCGTTCTCAAGACGGACGAGAAGGAGCGCGAAACCAAGGGTGATCGCCTCCATCACGAGGACGCTTCGACCCAGGATCTTCATGAGTTGAGGCCTCGCCTTCTTCGCATCAAAAGTCTCGCCTCACCGACAGTGACGACAGAGCCAGTGACGACGACAGCCGCGCTACTTGCCTCACTGAGGTTCCGTTCATTGGCGCGTTGGATTGCCGTCTCGAGGGCGGCTGGAAGATCAGATGAGGTGATGACACGAGCGGCATCGAAGTGAACCTTGGCCATCTCTGCGAGTCGGTCGACATCCAAGGCGCGCTGCGAGGAGTTCCGTGTAACGATGAGAGTGTCAAAGGTCTCCTTCATCAACTCAAGCATCCCATCGACATCCTTATCTCCCATCGGTGCGAAGACTGCGATCCGATGTGTGAAGTCGAATTCGTGCGCGAGAGTCTCGCGAAGGGAATTCATCCCATGGGGATTATGTGCTGCATCAAGGATCACCGTTGGATCGCGTAAGACAACTTCGAGCCGCCCCGGAGATTTGACGAGGGCGAAGGCCTCACGGACCACTTCCTCGTCAAGCGTCTTCTCGCCGATGAATGCCTCGACCGAGGCGAGTGCGACGGCGGCATTGTGGGCCTGATGCAAACCATGAAGTGGCAAGAAGATGTCACGGTACTTTCCGTTGACACCATCGATGGAGATCATCTGACCGCCGAGTGCGATCTCGCGCGAAGTGAGAGAGAACTCGATTCCCTCTCGTATCGGGGCGGATTCCATGGCGATACACCGCTCCAGCAAGACCTTCGCTGCGGCCATCTCTTGGGCTGCAAGGACTGTGATCGAGCCAGATTTGATGATTCCGGCCTTGGTCGATGCGATCGCTTCGATGGTCGATCCCAAGTACTCCATATGATCGAAACCAATCGGAGTGATCACATTGACTGCACCATTGACCACATTTGTCGCGTCCCACTCGCCGCCCATACCGACTTCGATCACACCGACATCGATCGGATACTCAGCAAAAGCCACAAAGGCCATTGCACAGATCGCTTCGAAGAATGAGAGTGGGTGCGACATCCGTGAATCGACCATCTCGAGATAGAGGGCGATATCGTCAAAGGTGGCAACAAATCCTTCCGGTGAGATCGGTTCGCCATTGATCGCGATCCGCTCCGTGATGCTCTCAAGATGGGGGCTGGTGAACCTGCCGGTGCGATAGCCGAGTTGATAGAGAAGTGCATCGATCATCCGAGATGTAGTGGTCTTGCCGTTGGTGCCTGTGATGTGGATGGTGGGATAGGAGAGCTGTGGTGATCCAAGTGCGTCACAGAGATATGCGATTCGCTCAAGGGAGGGTTCAAGTCGAGACTCTGGCCATCGTCGTAGCAACTCCTGCTCGACGAAGTTCATCCGCTCAAGATCATCTGCCCCGCTCATGAATTCAAGGATCCGATCAAGTTGTCGGCAACGAGGCGAGTTGAGAGTTGATCCGTTCGATCTCAGCGATGCAGTGATCGTGACGAGCACGGATCTCATCGACGACGCTCAAGGGCGCCTTTGCCATGAAGTTCTCATTCTCGAGTTTCACCTTCGCGGTTGCGAGGTCCTTCTCGATCGTCGCAAGGTCCTTGAGCAGTCGTGCCCGTTCGGCAGCAACATCGACACTTCCGGTGAGGTCGAACTCGACAGCGAACGATGCAACTTCGATTCGACCGCTCGTGGTGAATGAATCCGCGGGAGGGTCGAGACGGACTAGGAATCGCAACGAATCCTCAAAGCCATCCAAATCGCGTTCGGCAAGACCAGTGATCCTGGCTGCGACGCGAGCTGAACTCTTCACGCCTTGGTCGTTGCGGAATCGTCGGATCTCAGTGACGAGGATCTTGAGATCCTCGACCTTTCGCGTAGCCACCGCATCACTCTCGCGCCTCTCGATCTTCGGCCATTGCGCGATG
>WLDY01000066.1 GCA_009704555.1 Actinomycetota bacterium
AAGTCAGTACGACAATTGACAAGTTTTTCGGCGATGCGAGCATAATCGAGATCAGCGAGGATGCGTTTGCGATGAGTGGAAGAAAGAAGATCGGACTCGGCTATCGCCGCCTCGATCACTGCATCCATCGACTCGAAGGAGTTGGCGATAGAGGCGGCACCTTTCTCTCCGATGCCTTTGATTCCCGGGAGACCATCGGATGCATCACCCCGTATCGAAGCAAAGAGTCCGTAGCGATCGGCAGGGATTCCGTATCGAGTGGTGATGTACTTTCCATCAACCAGATCATGCTGCGATATTCCTTTTGCGAGGTAGATGATCTGCACATCGCTGGGGAGCCTTATCAACTGAAAGAGGTCTCGATCCCCTGTCATGACCCGGATTGAGGTATCAGTCGAGACATTAGCAAGGGTAGCGATGACGTCATCTGCCTCCTGATCCTCGACGGAGATCGGATGAAGACCAAGCAGAGTGCAGAGTTCGATGATGGGACCGATCTGCGGTGTCAGTAGATCCGGCTCAGCCTCTCCACCTTCCGCATCCTCTGCACTGTCATCGGCTTCGAGTCGATTCAGCTTGTAACCCGGAAAGAGATCCACCCTCCACTGCGGCCTCCAATTGTCATCTAGGCAGATGCCGATCTCATCGGGGCGATACCTCGTGATGATGCGTGCAAGGCCATCGAAAAAACCTTTGATCGCGTTGTTCGGTAGGCCAGTTGTGGAGCTTATGCTTTCGGGCATCCCATAGAACGCTCGATACCAGAGCGATGCAGAATCAACGAGGAGTCTCATCAACTCACGTTCGCCAACCTGATGACGCCGCGATCGATACCGCCGAGTGCTGCACGATACTTGTCGGCCTCCTCCGGATCCGCCTCGATCAATTGACCAAGTAGGTCGATGATTTGTTTCACATGTCGAACGAAGTCGCCTGCAGTGACGTCAGACTCCCGCAACACCTTCGAGAGCGATCCGCCCGATGACCAACGCCCGATGGTCCATGCCATCGAGAAATCTGGTTCATGCTGTGTGTCGAGCCCATGCTCTTGCTCCAGATCTGAAATCTCACCCCAGATACTGGCGACCTCCCGAACAGCCTCGGAGAGTGACTTTGGGATCCTCGGTAACTGCCTTTCCTCACTGCGCGATTCGAAGAGGAGACCACTTAGCAGTGCGGTCACATCCGTAGCTGACAATTGCGAGAAGACACCTCGCCGGATGACCTCGCTGACTAGGAGATCGCGCTCCGCGAAGATCCGGGTAAGTCGCTTTCCGACTGGTGTCAACGTTTCGTCCCGAACATAATCCAATTCTCGAAGCACATCGGTCACTCGTTGGAAGGTTCTAGGAATCACGCTCCGGCGCATCTCGATCTTCTTGACGAGGCTCTCTGTATCGATACGCAACCGGTCAAACTTCTCCCAGATACGTGAATGCGTTTCTCGATCTGCGCAACCATGACAGTCATGTTGGCGCATCTCGACTCGGAGCTGTCGAACTCGCTCTGCACGCTCTTCAAGGGCCCGGTGACGCCTTTGCCCACGCTCCCTCACCTCTTCCCGTTCGACTTCTCGAATCCGCTTGCGGATTCCGAAGTACTCTTCGAAATCACCAAGATGACAAGGCTCAGGTTTGGCGGACAATGCCTTCTTGTTTCGCTCGACCTGCTGCTCCATGTTCCACAACGATTTATCGGCCTGGAACTGGGCAAAGGAGAGAGCGAGCGATTCCTTCGCCCGCTCTACTGTCATCCGATTCAAGAGGTTCGCACTCATGTTGTACGTGGGGGTGAATGAGGATTTCAGTGGATAGGTGCGATTTCCAGCAAGGGATGCTGCCATGGCTGCATCAAGCGAAGGTGACCACATGATGATGGAGTTACCTTCCACATCGATGCCACGTCTACCCGCCCGTCCAGTCAATTGCGTGTACTCGCCCGGCGTGATCATGACATGCGATTCACCATTCCACTTGATCAGCTTCTCGAGGACCACAGTCTTAGCCGGCATGTTTATCCCGAGCGCGAGGGTTTCGGTGGCGAAGACGATTCGAAGGAGTCCGCTTTGGAAGAGCGTCTCGGTGATCTCCTTGAAGAGTGGCAACATCCCAGCATGATGGGCGGCTATCCCTCTCTCCAAACCCAACCGCCACTGCTGAAAATCAAGCGCGTGGAGATCTTCTGTCGGCAGATGATCCGTTCGAATCGAGACGATGCGTGCAATCTCGTCCTTCTCGCCCTGGGAAGTCAGATCGACACCGTCTCGAAGCAAGCGATTGACAGAGGCATCACACCCGGCGCGCGAGAAGATGAAGAAGATCGCCGGTAGATATCCCTCGTGATGCAGCTTGCGGATAAGTTCACTCTTCTCGGGACCGTGAATGCTCTCCCTGGCTCTTCCCTTCTGAGTTCGTGACATTTGACGCCGCTCTGCGCGAAGGAGCTCTTGATTGATGCGACCAGATGTCTCGAAGAGATCGAGTAGACGATGTCCGACCAGTACGTGTTGATAGAGCGGGACCGGTCTCTCCTCACTGACGATGATCGAGGTCCTTCCTCGAACAGATTCGAGCCACTCACCAAACTCCTCCACATTAGAGACCGTCGCAGAGAGTGAGACAACGGTGATCTCGGGTGGCAGATGTATGAGGATCTCCTCCCATACCGCCCCGCGGAACTTATCCGCCAGATAATGGACTTCATCCATGACGACACAAGCCAGATCATCGAGAGTTGAGGATCTTGCATAGATCATGTTGCGAAGAACTTCTGTAGTCATGACCACGATTTGAGCCTCAGGGTTGATACTGGTGTCACCCGTGAGAAGCCCCACCATCTCCGGTCCATATGTCGCAATGAGGTCGTTGAATTTCTGATTAGAGAGCGCCTTGATCGGTGTTGTGTAGAAGCACTTCTTACCTTCACTTGTCGCCTTGAAGATGGCGAACTCCCCCACGATCGTCTTACCCGATCCTGTCGGGGCAGCAACCAATGCGCCATCACCATTCTCTAGTGCATGGCACCCTTCAACTTGAAACGGATCGAAATCAAAGGCGTATCGCGACTGGAAGGAGGAAGTCAGCGGAAAGCGACGACTCTCTTTCGATCGCTGGAAACTCTCTGCTGGAGATAGCGTCATGCCATCCTCCATGTTCGAAGCTGTTTCGTCCTGATTCGATGATTGAGGGGATTCGATAAGAGTGGCTCCCCATCAGCTTCTGCAATCGTATCGGCTTCTATCTCGAGGTTCATGGTTTGAAAGGTCTCTACAAGGGGATGGTCGATATGACTTCCAGAGAAGATACGCGGGAAGAGGAGAAGCAGCTTCATCCGACTTACCGGGCCTACGACCACCACCTCGAAGACCCCGTCATCATTGATCGATTCTGGCGAGATCAGCATCCCTCTGCCGTAATTCCTCCCATTGGCGACCGCGACCAAGGTTGCTTCAACTTCCCGTGTAATCCCGTTGACGACGAAGCGATAGCGTGTCGTTGAGAGTGCTCTAAGTTGCAATAAGAGGGCAAGCACATACCGCAGACTCCCGATCGCCCTGGGCATTCTGCGCGCTCTAGCACTTACTGTCGCATCGAAACCTGTGCTTATGACCTGTAGCGCGATCTGATCATGGATCTCCAAGATGTCGATGGTGATGGGAGCATCCGATGTGAAGGACTCTATGAGCTCAGGGATCGTTCGACCGTATAGGCGAAGTTGACGGGCAAAGTCATTCCCGTTACCCGTTGGTATGAGGCCAATGGGAAGATGTCGACCGGATTGAATCATCGCCTTCACTACGTGATGCACGGTTCCGTCGCCGCCGATCACCAAGAGACCGTCGATAGGCCTGGGCGAGACAAGAAGTGCGTCAATCGACTTTCGCGCATCTTCAACACCAACGGCGTCGATGAAATCGAAGGAATGTCCCCGTGCTCCCATCGCAGCAGCCACCTGCTGCTTTACTGCCTCAGAGCGACCTCTTCCTGATGACTGATTGGTAACGATGACCCAGTGACGTGGCGAGCTCATGACTCGTCGATAGGAGCAGGAGCTTCAATCTCCTCGGCAACATCATCGGCGATCGTTGAAACACGGTTCTTCTTCCTGCGATCCAAGATCATTGAGAGACCGCAGGCGCCGAAGTAGAGAACCGTCAGAGGGAGTGCGAGAGCGCCCATTGTGAGCGGATCACCAGTCGGAGTGAGCGCAGCCGTGAAGAAGAAGATTCCAAATACCGCCGCTCGCCACGGTTTGATCATTGCTTTGCCGGAGACAAGCCCGATGAGGTTGAGAGAGACCAGTATGACTGGGAGCTCGAAGGCGACACCGAAGACCAGGATCAAACGCAAGACGAAGTCAAGATACTCATCGAATCGCACAAGGTTGTCCAACGATGAGGGTGTGAATCCCAAAAGCACCTTCACCGCCAGCGGAAGTATGAAGTAGCCCAAGGCAACACCCATGGCGAAGAAGGGTGTAGCGACGGAGATGAACCCGATGGAATAGCGCTTCTCGCGATTATGAAGACCTGGTGCGATGAATGCCCAGAATTGGTAGAGCCAGAAAGGCGCCGAGAGGATGACGCCCGTGATCAGTGCGACCTTGATCTTCAAGTTGAGCGGGCCAAGGACTCCACCGACGAAAAGATTTCCGCACTCGGTCGAACCGGTTCGTCGAATCTCTGCAAGGTCACAGATCGGCAGAGTCAGTTGATCGACGATCGGGTCGTAGAAGAACCACCCCACGAGCGCGAAGAGTCCGATGAACAGGACAGCTCTTGTCATGCGCTTTCTGAATTCAGCGAGATGCTCAAGGAGAGGCATGCGCGCCTCTCGGTCACGCGCCATGGCTAAAGAAGACTTCCGAAGCGTCGGCGACTAGGACTTTACTTCGCCGTCGTCATCCTTCTTCTCTTCGGCCTCCATAGCCTTTACCTCGCTCTTGAAGATCCTCATCGAACGACCGAGTGACCGCGCTGAATCAGGCAGTCGCTTCGCACCGAAGAGGACAAGCGCAAGGATCAG
>WLDY01000067.1 GCA_009704555.1 Actinomycetota bacterium
AATCTTGGAGTTACCGAGGAAGCGCTCTGAGACTTTATCGATGGTGCGGTGATAAGGAGTGATGAGGTGAGCGTTATAGGAGATTCGAAGTTTTGAAGTATCGATCCCTCGCTCACCCAGTCCCTTGATCTCCTCGAAGAGAACTGATGGATCGATCACGACTCCATTGCCGATGACAGGTATCACTCCTGGGGAGAGGATTCCGGAAGGGAGTAGATGGAGTGCATATTTTTGATCTCGGATAACGACGGTATGGCCGGCGTTGTTTCCACCTTGATAACGAACGACGTAATCGACCTTCTCACCTAAGAGGTCGGTTGCTTTTCCCTTGCCCTCATCCCCCCATTGAGCTCCCAAGAGGGCAATGGCGGTCATGAGAGATCACCTTTCATCGAGAAGGCCTAAGTCTAGGCAAGTTGCCGACCTTAGGTGAGCGACGCCTCATAAATTGACTCGATTGTCCGATCAAGCGCGGCATTGAACTCGCTGTCGCTCTGTTGCGCAGTGAGCCCCTCCGTAAGAGCCCTAGAGAAGGAAGCGATGACGCCATGGTTCTTCGAAAGGAGGACATTCGCCTCATCGCGAGAATAACCTCCCGATAACGCGACGACACGCACCACTCGTGGATGAGCGACAAGTTCTTTATAGAGATCTGCCTCTGTTGGCAGTGAGAGCTTGAGCATGACGTTCTGATCTGCCGAAAGACTTGAGACGAATTCAAGGAGCTCTTGCTTCAGAATCACCTCGGCCTCTTGCTTCTCTGCAGACTTGATGTTCACCTCAGGCTCAATGATTGGAACTAAGCCACCTGCGATGATCTCCTGCCCGAACTCGAACTGTTGAGCGACGATGGAGCGAATGCCAGATGAATTGGCTAGGTTGATGACAGAACGCATCTTGGTGCCAAAGACTCCGTGGCGATTGGCAGATTCGATCCTTGCCCCAAGTTGTGGGATTGGCTTCATCAATTGAACACCATCGACCTCATCGGCTAATCCGTTATCGACCTTGAGAAAGGGAACGACGTGCTTTCGTTGCCAGAGATATTCCGCTGATCCCAAACCATCGATACTCCGATCCATCGTCATCTCGAAGAGGATGGCCCCGATGACTCGCTCACCATTGAATGCCGGAGAAGTGATCAACCTTGTTCGCATCTCATGGATACGATCAAACATCTCTGACTCGTTGCTGTAGGAAGTTTCATCGAGCCCATAGAGCTTGAGGGCCTTCGGGGAACTTCCCCCACTTTGATCCAATGCAGCAATGAATCCTTTACCTGACTTCATTTGAGACAGCATCTCTTGGTTCATCATCACTCCCTAGCAATTCCACACAAGTGTGGTTGAGACATCTCGCATGCGTCATCGGACCCGAGAATGTGATGATTTTACCGGTTTCGAGTCATGCCTTGAGCCCAAGGATCACGCTTCACCTCGCGGCCCACATCCCGATCAACTGATGAAAGACATACGAGGCGATGCCTCGAAAAATGGGAGAGAAGTAGACCTTGAAGAGTCTGTCCAGCAACGAGGGTGCCCACTCCCCGAGGGTCATGACACTGTAGAACATTGAGATTCTCCTTTTCGATTCTTTGGATGGATAGTTCGTGAATCATCGACCATCGAAAACTCTGTTTTTGAGAGCCATCTCTCTAGTGTGTATAAAGTTGCTTTGGTAATCTCGCGGATATGAGCAATGACTCCATCTCAAATCTTCTCTCTGAGACCCGCACCTTCGCTCCAACTCCTGAATTCGCGGAGGCAGCGAACGTCAAGGGAAGTTCGTACGTAGAGGCAGCAAAGGATCGCCTTGCATTCTGGGAGCGACAGGCAGAACGGCTCGATTGGTTTGAACGATGGAAGACCCCATTGATTTGGGAGCCACCTTTTGCACAATGGTTCGTCGGGGGAAAGATCAATGCGTCATATAACTGTCTCGACCGACATGTCATCGCGGGGCGAGGTGACCGGATAGCCATCTATTTCGAAGGCGAGCCCGGCGATACCAGGACCCTTACTTATTCAGAGCTTCTCGATGAAGTGAAGCGATGTGCGAACGCTCTCCTTGAGATTGGAATCAAGGATGGTGATCGAGTTGCCATTTATTTGCCAATGATCCCTGAGGCTATCGTTTCGATGCTCGCCTGCGCTCGGATCGGTGCGACGCACTCCGTCGTCTTTGGAGGGTTCTCAGCAGACTCTCTGCAAGCCCGTATCAATGACGCCGATGCAAAGCTTGTCATCACCGCAGACGGTGGCTTTAGGAAGGGATCTGCCTTCGCTCTCAAACCAACCGTCGATGAAGCGCTCAAGTCCACACCGAGCGTGGAGAAGGTTCTTGTCGTACAGCGAACGAAGCAAGAAATCTCATGGGACGCATCGCTAGATCTCTGGTGGCACGATCTCGTTGAAAGACAAGAAGCCGACCATGAGGCGCCAGCCTTCGATTCGGAGCACCCGCTCTTCATTCTCTACACATCAGGGACTACTGCGAAGCCAAAGGGCATCTTTCACACGACGGGTGGATATCTCACCCAGGCCGCTTTCACGCATCACGCGGTCTTTGATCTCAAACCCGAAAAGGACATCTACTGGTGCACGGCAGACGTTGGATGGGTCACGGGGCACTCGTACATCGTCTATGGACCTCTCGCGAATGGTGCCACTCAAGTGATCTACGAAGGCACGCCGGATACTCCTCATAAAGGACGCATCTTCGAGATCATCGCCAAGTACAAAGTGACGATTCTTTACACGGCACCGACTCTCATTCGCACCTGGATGAAGTGGGGAGATCAATTCCCAAGAGCGCATGATCTCTCTTCTCTTCGCCTCCTTGGATCGGTAGGTGAACCGATCAATCCCGAAGCTTGGATGTGGTACCGAGAGGTGATTGGAGGTAACCGCTGTCCGATCGTAGATACCTGGTGGCAGACCGAGACAGGAGCGATCATGATCTCGCCACTACCTGGAGTCACCGCAACAAAGCCTGGCTCTGCGATGCGAGCGCTTCCCGGGATCAGCGCCAAAGTCGTCGATGAGGCAGGCAAAGAAGTCGCCAACGGACATGGTGGTTACCTCGTCCTTGATCAACCTTGGCCATCGATGCTTCGAGGTGTTTGGGGTGAGCCTGAGCGCTACCGAGAGACCTATTGGTCGAAGTACGAAGGACTCTACTTTGCTGGCGATGGCGCGAAACTTGATGAAGATGGTGCGATCTGGGTTCTTGGTCGAGTCGATGATGTGATGAATGTTTCTGGTCATCGCATCTCGACTACAGAAGTAGAGAGTGCACTCGTATCACACCCATCCGTCGCGGAGGCCGCAGTTGTCGGCGCTACCGATGCAATGACGGGTCAAGGCATCGTGGCCTTCGTGATCCTTCGAGGTGGAGTTCCGACCTCTGGTGGCGATGAGTTGGTCGCCGAGCTTCGCAATCATGTCGCTAAGGCAATCGGACCGATAGCGAGACCTCGACAGGTGATGGTCGTCTCGGAACTACCAAAGACTAGAAGTGGGAAGATCATGCGCAGGCTCTTGCGCGATGTGGCAGAGAATCGCGCAGTTGGCGACGCCACAACCCTCGCAGATCCCAATGTCATGAGGCTTATCCAAGAAGGCCTTGCCTCAGAGAAAAAGGAAGATTAGTTCGGCGAGAACTCCCGCACCTTGGAAAAACCATCAAGAACTAAGTTGGGAAGATGAGAGTCGATGTATTGATTTAGCTGACTCTCTTCAAGCTGGAGCTGCAAAGTTTCGTTCGGTAACGCTGAAGTCAGCACTAAGGCGATAATCATTAGGAGAATCGCCTTTATCCCTCCTAATGCTCCACCGAGAAGGGAGTCCAGAAATTTGAGCGGTCCAAAGATGCCCCTAATTCCCTTTCCAAGACCCCTTGCGCCTGCTTGCCCTAACTTCGCACCAATGAATGTCAAGAGGAGGTGGAGACCAATCACAGACCAAAGGCCTGTCCACTCGGATGCGAACGCTCTTGCAGAGATGAGTCCTAAGAAGCCACCAACGAGATAGCCCACCAGCCCAAGTAGTGTTGGAATGAATCCAGACTTGAAGCCAGCAAGAACAAGAAGCACAAGGACGACTCCAGCGATTAGATCAATGATCAACGGAAGTCCTCCTCGCTCTTCACTAACCGCTCCGCTCGCTCTGGATCCACTTCACCGATACCAAAAGAGGGACAGTGCTTTGAAAGCGGACATGCGCCACATGCTGGCTTGCGCGAGTGACAGATCCTTCGACCATGCCAAATCATTCTCTGGGAGAGGTTAGTCCACTCCTCTTGCTTGATAAGTTCTCCGACTTCCAATTCCACCTTGACCGGATCAGTCTCGGCCGTCCAGCCAAACCTTCGACTCAATCTTCCAAAGTGAGTGTCGACTGTGATTCCAGGAATGTTGAATGCATGACCAAGGACGACATTCGCTGTCTTTCGGCCTACGCCAGGCAATGTGACTAGATCATCCAGATTCGATGGTACTTTTCCAGCGAACTCTTCCATGAGTATCTGTGAAAGTTCCTTGATATTCCGAGCCTTGGCCCTGAAAAAGCCAGTTGAACGAATAATTGCCTCTATCGAGCGGGTATTGGCCCCTGACATCGACCTTGCATCTGGGAACCTGTTGAAGAGAGCAGGGGTCACTGAGTTCACTCTCTTATCGGTGCATTGAGCGCTGAGAACAGTAGCCACGAGGAGTTGAAATGGGGTCTTGAAATCTAATTCACAGTGAACGTTCGGATAGCGACGAGTGAGCACCCGATAGATGGAATTTGCACGGCGTTTCTTGGCCGCAAAGTCTTCCTTCACCATAAGAGGTTACTTCAAAGGTTTTCGATTTCTATCGCTCAGCATTGGGAGATAAACTCGCGATATGGCTAAATCCCCTGAAGTGACCCACGACGAGTCAGTGGTCCGTAAGGCCCCACTCTTCACTGCCTTAGATGACAGTGCTGCTGCCACCCTTCGGGAGGCGATGACTTCGGTCAAGATCTCAAAAGGC
>WLDY01000068.1 GCA_009704555.1 Actinomycetota bacterium
AAACCAGCGAGAAGTGGAGCCGATGGCGCCACCCAAGAAGACGAGGAAAAGCTCCTTCAGGAGGTGACTCGCTTGAAGATCTTCGAAGTGAACCAATTCATGAGCGAGATGATGACGGCAGCAAGGATTGCAGACCAGAAGTCTTCGACTTCGAGAACGTCACTTACTCTCGCCGTGAGTGCCAGCATCGCAGCATTGACTACAACAAGAAAGAGCCCGAGCGTAAGAACCACTGCGGGGAGTGTGAGGAATTTGACCAATGAACCGATCGTCACGTTGATCGCGCCGAAGAGAAGGGCGACCCAGAGATAACTCCAGGCACTGTCTCTCACAGAGATACCGGGGACCAATTGCGTCGCGACCCAGAAGGCGAGCGCCATCGAGGCCCAGCGCAACAGGATCCTCACGGGCTTAGATCCCTTCGCGCTTGCGGATCTTCGATCCCAACCAACGGATCGGGTCATACTTCACGTCGACTACGCGCTCCTTCATCGGGATGATCGCGTTGTCGGTGATCTTGATGTGCTCAGGGCAGACCTCGGTGCAGCACTTCGTGATGTTGCACATCCCAAGGCCGTGTTGCTCTTGAGCCATCTCTTTGCGGTTCTTGATCTGATCTAGTGGATGCATGTCGAGCTCGGCCATACGGATGAAGAATCGTGGTCCTGCGAACGATTCCTTATTCTCCTCGTGATCACGGATGACGTGGCAGGTGTCCTGGCAGAGGAAGCACTCGATGCACTTGCGAAACTCTTGGCTTCGTTCGACATCAACCTGTTCCATCCGATACTCACCTGGTTTGAGATCCGCAGGCGGCTCGAATGCCGGCACTTCCATCGCCTTCTTATAGTTGAAGGAGACATCGGTGACGAGATCTCGGATCACTGGGAAGGCGCGAAGTGGCGTCACTGTGACTGTCTCGCCCTCCTCGAAGGTGCTCATCCGGGTCATGCAAGCAAGACGTGGCTTTCCATTGATCTCCATCGAGCAGGAACCGCACTTTCCTGCCTTGCAATTCCAACGGACAGCGAGGTCTGACATCTGTGTCGCCTGGACTCGATGGATCACATCAAGGACGACTTCGCCCTCGTTGACCTCGACCTGGGTCTCTTTGAAATCTCCACCCTTGGCATCTCCGCGCCAGATGCGGAACTTGAAATTACGTGACATCTCTATTTGCCGCCCTTCGCAAGTTCCTTCTCGGTGAAGTACTTCTTCAACTCATCCATCTCAAAGAGCTCAAGAAGCTCAGCCGGCAGTGGAATCGCCTCTTCTCGCTCGACATCCACGCCTGAACCATTCCACTTCGTCAGATGGTTGTACTGACGCCAATCGGAATCCATCTTCGGATAGTCATCGCGGGTATGGCCGCCACGGGATTCCTTACGCTCAAGGGCCGAGAGTGCGATCGACTCGGAGACCAAGAGCATGTTCTCTAGATCAAGTGCGAGGTGAAACCCTGGATTGAATGCCCGGCCACCTTCAGCTTTGACCTTACTGACCCGCTCACGAATCGAGATCAACTTCTTGATGGCGTCCTTGAGCTCTAATTCGTTACGGATGATTCCGACAAGATCCTGTGTGACGGTCTGCAACTCTTGATGAAGTGAGTAGGGGTTCTCGCCACCGACATTCTCAAATGGTGTGTTCATCCGCTTCTTTGCGCGGGCGATCTCATTCTCAGTAACCGCTGGCTTCTTATCGAGCGCCTTCACGTAGGCGGCCGCACCCGCACCTGCGCGTCGTCCGAAGACGAGAAGGTCCGAGAGCGAGTTACCGCCCAGACGGTTCGAGCCATGCATTCCACCAGCGACTTCACCGGCTGCGAAGAGTCCCTCGACGCCGACCGCTGCCGCTGTATCCGGATCAACCTTGACGCCACCCATGACGTAGTGACAGGTAGGGCCGACCTCCATTGGTTCCTTGGTGATATCGACATCAGCGAGTTCTTTGAACTGGTGCCACATCGAAGGAAGACGACGCTTGATCTCCTCGGCAGGAAGGCGCTTCGAGACATCTAGGAAAACGCCACCATGCGGTGATCCACGGCCTGCTTTCACCTCAGCGTTGATCGCACGGGCGACCTCATCGCGGGGAAGGAGTTCCGGTGGGCGGCGATTGTTGTTCTGGTCGTTGTACCAACGATCCGCTTCAGCCTCATTGTCTGCGTACTTATCCTTGAAGACCTCGGGGATGTAATCAAACATGAAACGACGACCCTCAGAATTGGTCAAGACTCCACCATCACCACGGACAGATTCAGTCACCAAGATTCCGCGAACCGACGGTGGCCAGACCATGCCGGTGGGATGGAATTGCACGAATTCCATATCGACAAGCCTTCCGCCGGCTTTGAGCGCGAGGGCATGACCGTCGCCGGTACCTTCCCAAGAGTTCGACGTGATCTTGAATGACTTACCAATTCCGCCTGTAGCGAGGACGACAGCAGAGGATTCGAATAGGACTTCGTTGCCGCTCTCACGCCAATACCCGTAGGCACCAGAGACTCGACCGCCATCCTTCAAGATGTCGGTGATGGTGAGTTCAGCGAAGACTTTGATGTACTTCTCTGCATCACCGAATTCCTTCTTATCCTTCTGTTGCATAGCAACGATCCGCTGTTGCATGGTGCGGATCAACTCAAGACCGGTGCGATCTCCAACGTGTGCAAGGCGCGGATACTCATGACCGCCAAAGTTGCGTTGCGAGATCTTCCCTTCTTTGGTGCGATCGAAGAGTGCGCCCCACGATTCCAACTCCCAGATCCGATCAGGGGACTCTTTTGCATGAAGCTCAGCCATACGCCAGTTGTTGAGGAACTTCCCACCGCGCATCGTGTCGCGAAAGTGCACCTTCCAGCCATCATTGGAATTGACGTTACCCATTGCGGCTGCGGCGCCACCCTCCGCCATCACGGTATGGGCCTTGCCGAAGAGCGACTTACAGATGATCGCAACCGAAAGCCCCGCTTCGCGGGCCTCGACCGCGGCGCGAAGACCTGCGCCGCCGGCGCCGATCACAAGGACGTCGTACTTGAATCGGTTCTCACTCATTGGGATCTCCACCTATGGCGCTCACGTTTAGAAGAAGTAGTAGTTCTCGATGGTGCCGGATGCAACGAGGCGGACGTAGAAGTCAGTAAAAGCTACGCCAATCAGCGAGATCCAGGCATACATCGGATGTCGGCTGTTGAGTTTAGAGACCCAGGTCCAGGCCTTGTAACGATAAGGGTGCGCAGAGAAGTGCTTAAGTCGTCCGCCGATGGTGTGGCGACAGGTATGGCATGAGAGTGAGTAGAGCCAGAGCAGGGTCGCATTGAGGGTGAGGACGAGGGTTCCGACGCTCATATGTCCCCACTCACCTTCGGGATTCTTGAAGGCGATGATCGCGTCATAGGTGAGGATGACATTGAGGATCAATCCAAGGTAGAAGAACCAACGATGACCATTCTGCAAGATAAGAGGTGCGCGGGTCTCGCCGGTGTACTTCTTATGTGGCTCTGCGACAGCGCATGCTGGTGGTGACATCCAGAAGGATCGGTAATAGGCCTTGCGGTAGTAGTAACACGTGAGGCGGAAACCCAATGGGACGATGAGAATAAAGAATGCTGGTGAGAGTAAGAAGCCGCCGATGACGATGTTGCCGATCGGTTGTCCGAAATGGGATGCACCCTCGACGCACGCAGTCGAAAGACACGGTGAATAGAAAGGTGAGATCAACGGCTCAGCCCAGTAATACTGCTTTTCGAATGCGCGGAAGGTCGAATAGATCACGAAAGCGAGTAGTACTCCAAAAGTTACTGCAGGTTGTAACCACCACTTATCGGTCCTAAGGGTTTTCTCCTGGATCGATGCTCGACCGTCTGAGAAGACTCCTGTTGCCATCGAAAGATCCCTTCATCTGACCGAATCGAGCAGTCAGCGCTCCAAAGGATAGGTGCGCTCCGGGGCAAAGTCTCGCGCTGTGGGGTCACTTGATGCCACCGGAGGGGCTATGAGGTCAGCCACAAGAGGAGAGGGCTCTGAGCGGAGGGCGTGGGATTTGAACCCACGAGACTTTCGTCTGCCGGTTTTCAAGACCGGTGCACTCGGCCGCTATGCGAGCCCTCCGTGGGGGAATTTACCCTTTCGCTCCACTCCCATCAAAATCACCGTCGAGACCATCATCGAAATCCAACGATTCGACAGCCGGACGCAGGTGAAGTTTGTAGCGGATCGAGAGCATGTGAATTGCAAATATCGTGATCACTGTTATCACAACAGCAAGATCACGATTGAGGTCAAACGCATCGAGGATGACAAAGAGTGATGCACCGATGAAGGTGGCGGTGGCGTAGAGCGGACCACCTGTGAAGATCGCAGGTGTCCGCCTTGCAAGGACATCACGAAGCACACCACCACCAACGGCAGTGATCACACCCAAGAGGATCGCTACAGTCACAGGAGCGTTGAAGATGAGGGCCTTATAAGTTCCAGCGACAGCGAAGAGTCCCATCGCGATGGAATCGAGCGCAGTGACGATCTTCGTCGCAAGGCTTCGCGAGGAGTGATACCAACGACCCAAGAGAAGAGCCATGAGGACGGCGATGACGACAGTGATGATGTAGTTGTTCTCCTGCAGGGCAGATGGTCGACCAACAGCGAGGAAGAGATCGCGAATGAGACCTCCACCGAGTCCGGTCATGATCGCAATCGCAATCACGCCGATGAGATCGAATCTCTTGTTGAAGATCGCGAATAGCGCACCGGCGAAGGCGCCCACTCCTACTGCCGCAAGGTCGACGTAGAGTGGTAGCGCGTTCATTCTGGTAGCTCCAATAGCTTCTCTATCTCCATCGCGACACCGTCATCGGTATGAGGGGCCGCGACGAAATTCGCATGAAGTTTCGCATCAGGATGTCCATCTTCCATAGCCCAAGAGCGACCAGCCCATGCCAACATTGGAAAATCATTCGGGTTGTCACCAAAGGCGACAGATTCCTCCGCAGTGATCCCAAG
>WLDY01000069.1 GCA_009704555.1 Actinomycetota bacterium
GGGCTACCTGGTCTTGATGACCAACTGGATGACTTCTCACTCGCTCATGCCGAGAAGGGTGCCGTACTACTTCGTGATTCGATTGCGAAGATCTCGGCTGCAACCCCGCTCAACGATTACGATCGAATTGCCAAGGATGTCGCCTTGGAGCGGATGCAATCAACACTCGATCTTCACGATTCACGCGAAGCCTTCATTCTCTGGGGAGTCCTCTGGTCGCCGGTATCGAGCATCCGACAGGTCTTCGAGATGATGGATCCCGCATCCCCTGATCACATCCAGAACATCACCGCTCGTATGAAGGCGGTCTCTCACTCCTTCGATACCTGGAGTGGCGCGATCCTCGAAGTTGCGAAGGAAGGAAAGGTGACTGCAAAGCGACAGGTCCTCGGAGTCGCAGAGCAGCTGGAGACCTTTGCCAAAGGTGCCTTCACTGAGATCGCGAAGCGTTTCGACACTGAGGGCAAGAACGCAGAGTTGCTCTCGGCTGCCAAGAGCGCCGATGAGGCATCTGCCCGCCTTGCGCTCTGGCTGCGGGATACATACCTCCCGCTCTCCAATCCCGAAGATCCAGCTGGACTTGAGCGCTATCAGATCTGGTCACGCCACTTCACGGGTGCAAAGCTCGACCTGGAAGCGACCTACCAATGGGGCAAAGAGGATCTTGATCGCATCAATGAGCGTATGTGGGGGGCGGCAGCGAAGCTCTATCCTGATGCGAAGACGCTTCGTGAAGTCGCCGATCGCCTCGAAGATGATCCTCGCTATGTCATCCATGGTGGCGATGCGCTCTTGAAGAGATTGCGTGAGTTCGTCGATGAGGCAGTGGAACGTCTCGATGGCAAAGAGTTCGACATCGACCCTCGGATCAGATTCTGCGATGCCAAGTTAGCGCCAGAAGGAAGCGCATCTGCCGCTTACTACATGCCACCTTCGGAGGACTTCTCGCGTCCGGGAACCACGTGGTTCCCCACGATGGGTAAGGAGAAGTTCAGTTTCTGGCACATCGCCTCGACCTGGTATCACGAAGCTGTGCCAGGCCATCATCTTCAAGTGGCCACCTCGATGGTCGAGACCGATCGTCTCAACCGGTATCAACGCAACGATGCCTGGACCTCGGGACACGGCGAAGGATGGGCGCTCTATGCTGAACGTTTGATGGATGAACTAGATGCCTTCTCTGACCCTGGTTATGAGATGGGTTATCTCTCATCGCAAGCGCTCCGCGCGGCACGTATCGTGGTCGACATCGGCATGCATCTCTCGCTTCCCGGACCTGACGGAAAGCCATGGAATGCAGAGTCAGCATTCGAGTTACTTCGCGATCGCGCCCTACTTGATGAAGTCTCGGCTCGAAGTGAGGTCGATCGCTACCTAGGACTTCCTGGTCAAGCGATCTCCTACAAAGTGGGCGAGAGGGTTTGGATGCGTGCTCGCGAAGATGCGAAGAAGCGTCTGGGTGCGAAGTTCAGTCTCAAAGAATTCCATCGCTATGCACTCGCACTGGGACCGATGGGCCTCGATCCCTTTGAGAACGAGCTTCGAAAGTGGAACGGCTAGGAGATCAGCGCTTCCAGTCCTACCTCGACCATCTCTTTGAGGGTTCTCTCTCTCGCGGTTGCGTCCATCGCCTCATGCGTGATGACGTGGTCTGAGACGGTGAGGACGGCGAGAGCCTGACGCTTGAAGCGTGCAGCGAGTGTGTAGAGCGCACTCGCTTCCATCTCCAATGCAAGGACGTTATAGGTACGTAACTTTTCGAGGGCATCAGTGGTGTCATAGAACTGATCCATCGATGAGACTCCGCCGACATGAAGTCCTACAGATGAGTTCAGTCGCTTCGCGGCTTGGTATGCGGCGCTCAAGAGGTGGAAGTCGGCATGGGGTGCGTAATCAAGACCATTGGTTGCCCGCCTATTGACTGCAGAATCCGTTGACGCGCTCATTGCGAGGATCAAGTCTCCGACCTTGGTCTCATCCTGGATCGCGCCGCATGTGCCGATCCGGATAGCCCTCTGGACTTGGTATTCGGCGAAGAGTTCGTGCACATAGATCGAGATCGAAGGGACTCCCATACCGGTCCCTTGCACGGACACCCGCTCGCCCTTGTAAGTGCCAGTGAAACCGAACATGTTTCGCACTGAGTTGTACTGCATCGGGTTCTCGAGGAAGTTCTCTGCCACCCACTTGGCTCTCAACGGATCACCTGGGAGAAGGATCCGGTCTGCTATCTCGCCATCTTTGGCGCCAATGTGAAGGCTCATCGTCTTCCCGTCCTAACCGATCAACTCTCGAGTCGCTTGCGAACCTTCGACTCTGGGACGGTGAAGGGTAGGGCAGCTTCGTTTTATCGGATCGACGACACACTCTGTGCAGAGCAAGAGTTGCTCATGACAGGAAGGGTCGATGCAATTGACGAAATCCCTCGTCGCCTCACCGCAGATATCGCACTTTCCAATCACTTCGGTCTCTTCATCGAATTCGATTCGCATGCGGGCATCGAATGTGTAGAGCGAGCCCTCCCAGAGACCCTTGCTTCCAAATTTCTCGCCGTACCTGACGATGCCACCTTCGATCTGATAGACCTCGGCAAAGCCCCGTTCCTTCATCAACGCGGAGAGCACCTCGCAACGGATCCCACCAGTGCAATATGTGACGATCGGCTTAGATTTGAGGTGATCGTACTTGCCACTCTCGAGTTCTGCGATGAAGTCCCTGGTCGTCGAGGTATCCGGCACGACTGCATCTTTGAACTTACCTATCTTCGCTTCGAAGGCGTTCCGTCCATCAAAGAAGACGACATCACCTCGTTCTTCTACCAATCGATTGACCTCTTCCGGTTTGAGATGTTTTCCGCCGCCAACGACGCCACTCTCATCGACCTTCACTTCGGTGGGGCGACCGAAGGTGACTAGTTCGGCTCTCACCTTCACGCTCAGTCTTGGGAAGTCGGAGTCGGTGCCATCAGACCATTTGAAATCGATTCCCTTGAAGCCTTCGAATTCTCGGGTCTTACGGACATATCGCTTGAGTGCAGACATGGCGCCACCGAGGGTGCCGTTGATTCCATGGTCGGAGATCAGGATTCGACCTTTGAGACCTAGCGCTTCGCAGAGGTCGCGCTGCCAGAGTCGAATCGCCTCCGGGTCTGCGATCGGGGTGAAGGCGTAGAAGAGGATGACTTTCGCCAGATCTCGTCGCTCGCCTTGCGTCGCGCTTGCCATGGCGGTGAGTCTAACGAAAGCGACCTACCATCTGAAAGTGAGCAGTGAGAGTTCCAGCCATCGTGCAGAGCGGGCGCGATTCCAACCACGGCTTGATGCGTTGGCAATCCTTTCTGGCGCGATGATCGCAGTGCAGGCGAGAGCCAACGGTGAACTCTCCGCGCAGATGGGAAACAGCCTCCAAGCAGCGCTGATCTCCTTCTCATCGGGGCTTCTCATCATCAGCGTCGTCGCGATCTTCTCGCGTCGGATCAAAGCTGGGATGCGAACGCTGAGGGCTGCTGCTCGTACTGGTGCTATCCCTAGGTGGCGCCTCTTCGCGGGGATGCTCGGTGGTTCATTCGTTGCGATTCAAACCAACATCGTTCCTATCATCGGAGTCGCTCTCTATTCGGTCGCTTCCATTGCGGGACAAGCACTCACTTCACTTCTCGTCGATCGCATTGGGATCACAGCCGGCGGACCGAAAGCAGTGAGCGCTCGAAGAGTTGCTGCTGCGACTGTCACGGTCTTCGCAGTGGCAGTCTCGGTGATCGATCGCCTTGATGACTCAACCTTCTCGCTCTTTCCAGTGCTCCTTGCAGTCCTTGCTGGAGCATTCGTCGGCGTGCAGCGCGCCCTCAACGGTCAGATCAATGAACATTCCGGGGAGAGCTATGCGACCTCTTTACTCAACTTCATCATGGGCACCGCATTCCTGGTGATCTTCTTATCTCTCGCCCTTCTCTTCTCGGACACGAGCCTCTCTCCTCTACCTTCAGGGCCATGGTGGATCTACACCGGGGGAGTTATCGGGGTCATCTACATCGCTTTCACCGCTTTGATCGTCCAGCACCTCGGCGTCTTGACCTTCACCGTCTTGAGCGTCGGTGGTCAGTTGATCGGCTCGCTTCTCCTCGACCTCGCCAATCCAGCACGTTCCGGTCAGGTCGGCTGGGCGCTCGTGACGGGGATCGCCCTTACCTACCTTGGCGTTTTGGTGAGCGGAGAGCGCAAAAAGAACGGAAAAACCTCTCACCGGAGTGCATAAATCGGCCAAGACTCTGCGGTGTAGGGGGTATGAGCGAAACCGCCCGAACTGGCCGAGGGACCTTGGGGCTTGATCTCTCATGGGTCAAGGGCTACTTGGATCTGATCGCAAGTGGGGTCTCTGTTGAGCAGTTGCTCCGCAGGAGCCATGAAGAGATCGGCAGTGTTCACCCGATCGCGTTCTCTCAGATCTTCGCCTTCGACCGAGAAGGCCACCTCACGCCGAAGATGACTTTCGGTCTCCCGCATGAGAGTCAACATGGATTGAGCCTTGCGAAGGATGATCTCCATCCCGTCACAGATTGCGCTCGCACCGAGGACACACTGGCCATTCCTTCGCACTCCGAGTACCTCAACCGTTATCCAAGTGTTCAATGGGGTAACGGCCCCTCGATCTATGTTCCGCTTCGAGTCGGTCCTTTGGTCGACGGTGTCTTCGCCATGGTCTTCAGACGTGATCACTCCATCGAGTGGTCGGAGAATCTGGAACTACAAGAGGCCATCTATGTCATCGCCCAACTCGCCCACCTGATCGGCCACAGGGGTTCACTCGCAATGGATTCGAGCTCCACTGTCGATCCTTCGCTCAGCCTTGGTCTCAGCGATCGTCAGATGGTGATTGCGAAGATGATCGCACAGGGGATGACCAATCGAACGATCGCGAAAGAACTTGGTTTCAGTGAGGCGACGATCCGTTACGAAACGATCAAGCTCTATGAACGCCTCCGCGTGAAGAA
>WLDY01000007.1 GCA_009704555.1 Actinomycetota bacterium
GTAACCGAACTCACCCTTGAGCTGTGGCGAGACCTGCTCCTTGTATCGCGCCTTCAGACGCGGTGCGGTTGCAGTGGTCATGGACTAGATCTCCTTCCCTGTGCGCCGTGAGATCCGGACGTTCTTGCCAGCATCGTCCTTCTTCACGCCGATACGTGTCGCTTGGTTCTCCTCATCGAGGAGCATCACGTTCGAGTAATGGATCGCCGCTTCGACGGTCAGGATTCCACCAGTCTTCACACCACGATCGGTGGTGCTCTCCTTGGTGTGCTTCTTGACGCGATTGACACCTTCGACGATCACGCGATTCTTCTTCAGGTCGACCTTGAGCACCGTTCCGGTGATCCCCTTGTCCTTACCTGCGATCACGAGTACGCGATCACCCTTCTTGATCCGGGCCATCTAGAGCACCTCCGGGGCTAACGAGATGATTTTCATGAAACGCTTGTCACGAAGTTCACGGGCGACTGGTCCGAAGATACGTGTGCCACGTGGTTCGAGATCATCCTTGATGATCACAGCGGCATTCTCATCGAACTTGATGTAACTCCCATCGGCGCGACGGTTCTCCTTGACGGTGCGGACGATGACGGCCTTGACCACATCACCCTTCTTCACCTGTCCACCAGGGATCGCATCCTTGACCGAGCAGACGATGACGTCGCCGATACCGGCATAACGTCGCTTCGTGCCACCGAGGACTCGGATGCAGAGCAACTCGCGCGCACCGGTGTTATCGGCGACGCGAAGACGAGATTCTTGTTGAATCATCTTTCTCTATTCCTTCTCTCGGTTCCTACTTGGCCTTCTCGAGGATCTCGACGACTCGCCAACGCTTCGTTGCGGAGATCGGACGGACTTCCATGATCCGTACTCGATCGCCGATACCGGCGGAGTTCGACTCGTCGTGAGCCTTGAACTTCTTGCTCTTGGTCATGACTTTGGCGTAGAGGCTGTGCGCGGCACGATCCTCGACCAAGACCACAACGGTCTTGTCCATCTTGTCTGAGACCACGATTCCTTCTCTTACCTTGCGAAACCCGCGGGCTTCGGTGTTGTTCGTGCTCATGCGGCACCTCCAATACCCAACTCGCGCTCACGAAGGATCGTGTAGATCCGGGCGATCTCCTTGCGAACCGCTCCGAGACGACCATGGCTCTCGAGCTGTCCGGTGGCAGCCTGGAAACGGAGATTGAAGAGTTCCTCCTTGAGGTTCTTCACCTTCTCCTGCAACTCCTCAACTGGAAGAGCGCGTAGCTCTTCAGCACTTTCGATCTTGGCCATGACTATGCCTCCTCACGACGGACGACGCGGCACTTCACTGGAAGTTTGTGAATCGCACGAGTCATCGCCGCATTTGCGATGTCTTCGGTTACGCCTGAGATCTCGAACATGACGCGACCTGGCTTGATGTTCGCGACCCACCATTCTGGTGATCCCTTTCCGGAACCCATACGAGTCTCGGCTGGCTTCTTGGTCAATGGACGGTCCGGGAATATGTTGATCCAGACCTTTCCACCACGCTTGATGTAACGAGTCATCGCGATACGCGCTGCCTCGATCTGTCGGTTGGTGACGTAGCCACCCTCCAGCGCCTGGATGCCGTAATCGCCGAAAGCCGGAGTCGTTCCGCCCTTCGCCTTACCGCTGCGCTTCGGATGATGTTGTTTACGGTGCTTGATCTTGCGAGGTACCAACATCGCTACTCGCCTCCTTCTTGTGCTGGAGTTTCAACCGGAGTCTCGACTGCAACTGGCGCTGCGCTCTCGACCGGAGCTGCGACTGTCGCTTCACCTTGGGTGACGGTCACATCGCCCTTTGGTTGACGCGGACGTTGTGTGCGTGCAGCGCGTTGTTCGCGTGCTGCCTTCGCCTGGGCGAGAGCTTGTGCCTCACGCTCTGCGCGGGATTCGACCACTTCACCCTTGTAGATCCATACCTTCACGCCGATACGGCCGAAGGTGGTGTGGGCCTCATGGAATCCGTAATCGATATCGGCACGTAGCGTGTGCAATGGCACGCGACCTTCGCGATAGAACTCAGAGCGCGACATCTCAGCGCCACCAAGTCGACCACCGCATTGGATACGGATGCCCTTCGCACCTGCCTTGAACGCGGTCTGCATCGCCTTACGCATCGCGCGACGGAAGGAGACACGAGCAGCGAGCTGCTCTGCGACACCTTGTGCGACGAGTTGTGCGTCGATCTCAGCGTTCTTCACTTCCAAGATGTTGAGCTGGACCTGCTTGCCGGTCAGCTTCTCGAGGTCGAGGCGGAGCTTGTCCGCTTCGGTTCCGCGACGACCGATGACGATGCCAGGGCGAGCGGTGTGAAGGTCGATTCGGACCTTCTCACGTGTGCGCTCGATCTCGATCCGCGATACGCCAGCACGTTCCATCTTCTGGTGCATCATCTTGCGGATCATCACATCTTCTTTGACGTAATCCTTGTAGAGCTTCTCTGCGTACCAACGAGACTTGTACTCAGTGGTGATACCGAGACGGAAGCCGTGGGGGTTGATCTTCTGACCCATTTACTCCGCACCTCCCTCTCCGTTTGCCTCTTCGGTTTTTGTGACAGTGGCTGTATCTGTCGCGTTATCTGCTGGAGCCTTTGCGACCGGCTTCTTGCCACCCTTTGACGGACCGTGTGAGCGGTAATTCCTGTCATCGGAGAGCACGACTGAGATCTGGCTCGAACGCTTGAGGATCTGATAGCCACGACCTTGGGCACGTGGGCGATAGCGCTTCATGGTGAAGCCCTCATCGACGAGCGCCTCAGCGACCCAGAGTTCCTTGGCATCACGGATATTGGGGTTCTTCTGCTTCGCGTTGGCGAAGGCAGAGTTGAGCAAGGAGTAGAGGTCCTCACTCACCGCGACCTGTGGTGAGAACTTGCAGATGTTGAGCGCCTCATCAAGGCGAGCGCCACGGATCATGTTGACCACACGACGAGCCTTCTGGGGTGTGACGCGAAGGCTGCGTGCCTTGGCGGTTGCGACGAATGCGTTGTTATTAGCCAACTTTCGCTCTCCCATCGGTCTTGACGTGACCCTTGAAGGTACGAGTCGGTGCGAACTCACCGAGCTTGTGACCGATCATCGCCTCGGTGATGAAGACCGGCACATGCTTACGGCCATCATGGACCGCGATGGTGTGACCGATCATCGATGGCGTGATCGTGGAACGGCGTGACCAGGTCTTGATCACACTCTTGGTGCTCTTCTCGTTCTGCTCATCCACCTTCTTGGCGAGGTGAGCGTCCACGAAAGGACCCTTCTTAAGACTTCGTGACATGCGCTCTCCTTAGCGGGCCTTATTGGATGGACGACGACGGACGATGAGATTGTCGGATGCCTTCTTCTTGCGAGTGCGAGATTCAGGCTTACCCCACGGTGATACAGGATGGCGACCACCAGAGGTCTTTCCTTCACCACCACCATGTGGGTGATCGACAGGGTTCATGACGACACCACGGACGGTCGGACGGCGACCCTTCCATCGTGAGCGTCCTGCCTTACCGAGTGAGATGTTGGACTGTTCGGCGTTACCGACCTCACCGACGGTTGCGCGGCAACGGACATCGACGTTTCGGATCTCACCGGATGGCATACGAAGCTGTGCGTATGGTCCATCCTTCGCGACCAACTGGATCGAGGTTCCGGCGCTGCGAGCGAGCTTCGCTCCGCCACCAGGGCGTACCTCGACAGCGTGGATCACGGTACCGACCGGGATGTTGCGCAATGGAAGGTTGTTGCCTGGCTTGATGTCTGCAGCGGCACCGGTCTCGACAGTGTCACCTTGATTGAGTTTGTTCGGCGCGATGATGTAGCGCTTCTCGCCATCGGCGAAGTGCAGTAGTGCGATACGCGCGGTGCGATTCGGGTCGTACTCGATGTGAGCGACCGTCGCTGGGATGCCATCCTTGTCATTGCGGATGAAATCGATGACGCGGTAGGCGCGCTTATGTCCGCCACCTTGGTGACGAGTGGTGATACGACCAGCGGCGTTACGGCCGCCCTTGGAGTTGATCGGACGTATCAACGACTTCTCTGGAGTGGTACGTGTGACCTCGGCGAAATCCGCGACGCTCTTCTCACGAGTGCCCGGTGTCCGTGGCTTGTACTTACGCAGTGCCATTTTCTTCTCCTCTTATCGAAGATCCCATCGGCCTTAGCCGACAGGGCCTCCGAAGATGTCGATACGTTGTCCGGCAGCGACCTGGACGATCGCACGCTTGGTGTCCTTGCGCTTACCCTTACCGAAGCGGGTGACCTTGGTCTTTCCCTCTCGGTTCATGGTGTTGACCTTGAGCACCTCGACCTTGAAGATCTTCTCGACCGCGATCTTGATCTCGGTCTTGTTCGCATCGAGTGCGACAAGGAAGGTGTACTTGTTCTGATCGAGTAGTCCATAGGACTTCTCCGATACCACCGGAGCGATCAAGACGTCTCTGTAATCCTTCATGCTGACACCCCGACTTCGCTCTCACGGGCGACCGCAGTGACGGTGTTGCCCTTGGTAGGACCTGCGACGAACTCCTTGATCGCATCGTGTGAGAAGACGACATCATCAGCGACCACGACGTCATAGGCGTTGAGCTGATCGGATGCGATCAGGTGGAGGCCATCGACGTTGCGGAGCTTGAGCCATGCGCTCTCTTCGGTACGAGAGAGGACGACGAGTGCGCGCTTGCGGTCAGTGAACTGCTTCACCGCTGCGAGAGTGCCCTTGGTGTTCTCGGCCTTGGTGATGCCATCGACGATGTGGATCCGGTCATGGCGTTGACGATCTGAGAGCACGCCAGCGAGGGCGGCCTTGATCATCTTCTTCGGTGTGCGCTGGTCATATGAACGTGGGACTGGACCATGTGCGACACCACCGTGACGCTGATTCGGAGAACGAGTCGAACCCTGACGAGCGCGACCGGTTCCCTTCTGCTTGAACGGCTTCTTTCCACCACCGCTGACCTCACCACGGTTCTTCGCCTTGTGTGAACCTTGGCGAGCAGCAGCGAGTTGTGCGGTCACGACCTGATGGATCAATGGCACATTGACTTGGACATCGAAGATCTCGGCAGGGAGTGAGAACTTACCTGCGCTCTTGCCTGAGATGTCCTTGATATCGACGGAGAGAGACATCATGCACCTGCCTTCGAGACGATTTCACTTGGAAGACCCTTGACGGCGGTGCGCAAGAAGACGGTGGAACCGATGGAACCAGGCAATGACCCGGAGACCAGGATGATGTTCTTCTCGACATCGACCTTGACGATCTTGAGGTTCTGCATCGTCACCGTCTCGATACCCATACGACCCATCATGCGCTTGCCTTTGAAGACGCGGCCTGGGGTGGTTCGGTTACCGATAGAACCTGAGGTGCGGTGCTTTCTCTCGACACCGTGACCATCACCGAAACCGCGGAAGTTGTGGCGCTTCATGACACCAGCAGTTCCCTTTCCGAGTGATGTGCCGGTGGCATCGATGATGTCGCCAGGATTGAAGACATCGGCCTTGATCTCTTGGCCGACGGAATAGGAGGAAGCGGCAGAGGTGCGGAGTTCAGCGACCTCTTTGCGTGGCGTGACGCCAGCCTTCGCGAAATGGCCAGCCTCAGGCTTCGCCACTTTGCGTGGATCGACGGCACCGAATGCGAGTTGTACGGCCTCATAGCCGTCCTTCTCGAGGGTGCGGATCTGGGTGACGACACAAGGACCGGCTTCGATCGCGGTCACAGGGATGACCTTGTTCGACTCATCGAAGACCTGTGTCATGCCGAGCTTGGTGCCAAGGATCCCCTTGATCGCCGAGCTATGTGCTTGAGTGTTTTTCATTTCTCAGGTCTCTCTCGTTAGAGCTTGATCTCGATGTCGACGCCCGCTGGGAGATCGAGGCGCATCAATGAGTCAACGGTCTTTGGTGTCGGGTCGATGATGTCGATGAGGCGCTTATGGGTGCGCATCTCGAAATGTTCACGACTGTCCTTGTACTTGTGTGGAGAACGGATGACGCAGTACACGTTCTTCTCTGTAGGCAGCGGTACTGGGCCCGCGACGGTCGCCCCGGTGCGCTCGACTGTCTCCACGATCTTCTTCGCGGAAGAGTCGATCACCTCATGGTCGTACGCCTTGAGCCTGATGCGGATCTTCTGTCCGGCCATCTCTTCTCCTCTTGTTCTACTTAACTTCTCGTTCCTTGACTCCTGTTTGGCCTTTCGGTGGGGCCTTGCGACCCCACCGACGGCTCACACGAGTTTCTTGCTAGTTGTCTTTCTTGATCCCTACTTCTTGATCTTGGTGACGCGACCTGCGCCGACGGTACGACCGCCTTCACGGATAGCGAAACGAAGACCCTCTTCCATGGCGATCGGCTGGATCAACGCGACTGCAATCTCGACGTTGTCGCCAGGCATGACCATGTCCTTGCCACCTGGAAGTGTCACAACACCAGTCACGTCAGTGGTACGGAAGTAGAACTGAGGACGGTAGTTGTTGAAGAACGGGGTATGACGACCGCCTTCATCCTTGGAAAGGATGTAGACAGATGCGTCGAATTCAGTGTGAGGTGTGATCGAGCCTGGCTTGCAGCAGACCTGACCGCGCTCAACATCTTCGCGCTTGAGACCACGGAGAAGGAGACCGACGTTCTCGCCAGCCTGACCCTCATCGAGGAGCTTGCGGAACATCTCGACACCGGTGACCACGGTCTTCTGTGAATCAGGTCGGATACCGACGATCTCGATTTCCTCGTTGACCTTGACAATGCCGCGCTCGATACGACCGGTGATGACGGTTCCACGACCAGTGATGGTGAAGACGTCTTCGACTGGCATCAAGAATGGCTTGTCGATCTCACGTGCAGGAGTTGGGATGAACTCATCGACAGCGTTCATGAGTTCCATCAACTTGTTGCCCCACTCAGCATCACCCTCGAGCGCCTTGAGTGCGGAGACTCGGACGATCGGAGTGGTGTCGCCTGGGAATTCATACTTCTTGAGCAAGTCGCGGACTTCTTCCTCGACGAGCATGAGGATGTCCTCATCGTCGACCATGTCGGACTTGTTGAGTGCGACGACGATCGAAGGGACGCCGACCTGACGAGCAAGGAGGACGTGCTCCTTGGTCTGAGGCATCGGGCCATCGGTCGCTGCGACCACGAGGATCGCTCCGTCCATCTGTGCCGCACCGGTGATCATGTTCTTGATGTAGTCGGCGTGGCCTGGGCAGTCGACGTGTGCGTAGTGGCGCTTCTCGGTCTGGTACTCGATATGTGCGATCGAGATGGTGATACCGCGCTGACGCTCTTCTGGCGCCTTGTCGATCTGGTCGAATGGGGTGAATGGGTTCACATCTGGGTATCGGTCGTGGAGCACTTTGGAGATCGCCGCAGTAAGAGTGGTCTTACCGTGGTCGATGTGACCGATGGTGCCGATGTTCACGTGCGGTTTTGTCCGCTCGAACTTCGCCTTTGTCACTAGCTTTCCTCTTTCTTCTCGTGTGTGTTGTTACTCGCCGCGTACCTTCGCGATGATCTCCTTCGATACCGCAGCTGGGACTTCAGCGTAGGAATCGAATTGCATCGAGTAGGAGGCGCGACCCTGGGTCTTGCTTCGCAGATCTCCGACATAGCCGAACATCTCCGAAAGTGGGACCAGTGCCTTCACAACGCGGGCACCGGAACGCTCGTCCATGGCCTGGATCTGGCCACGTCGAGAGTTGAGGTCGCCGATGACATCACCCATGAAATCCTCAGGAGTGACAACTTCGACGGACATCATCGGTTCGAGCAGTGCTGGGGAAGCGAGCTTCGCTGCTTCCTTGAATGCTGCGATACCGGCGATCTTGAAGGCGAGTTCCGATGAATCGACATCGTGATACGCGCCATCAAGAAGAGTTACTCGTACATCGGTGAGCGGATAACCGGCAAGTGGTCCGGTCTGCATCGCCTCTTGTGCACCGTCATCGACGGCCGGGATGTATTCCTTAGGGATACGACCACCAGTGACCTTGTTGACGAACTCATACCCTGAAGGGACTTCGCCGACAGGTAGTGGCTCGAGAGCGATCTGGACCTTCGCGAACTGTCCAGAACCACCGGTCTGCTTCTTGTGGGTGTAGTCGTAACGGTCGACTGCTTTGCGAAGCGTCTCGCGATAAGCGACCTGTGGCTTACCGACGTTTGCTTCGACCTTGAATTCACGCTTCATACGATCGACGAGGATCTCAAGGTGGAGCTCACCCATTCCGCCGATGATCGTCTGTCCGGTCTCCTCATCGGTTCGGACATGGAAGGTCGGATCCTCTTCAGCGAGGCGCTGGATCGCAGTGCCGAGCTTCTCTTGATCGCCCTTGGTCTTCGGCTCGATCGCGACGTGGATGACGGGATCCGGGAACTCCATCGACTCGAGGATGACTGGCTTATCTGGATCGCAGAGGGTGTCGCCGGTGGTGGTGTCCTTGAGACCCATCACAGCGATGATCATTCCGGCGCCCGCAGTGTCACGCTCTTCGCGCTTGTTTGCGTGCATCTGATAGATCTTGCCGATGCGCTCCTTGCGATCCTTCGTGGAATTCAAGACTGCGGTTCCTGCGGTGAGGGTTCCGGAGTAGATGCGGACGAAGGTGAGCTTTCCAAGGTGTGGATCGCTCATGATCTTGAATGCGAGCGCGGAGAACGGCTCTGAATCGGATGGCTTACGCGCGATCTCGGTCGAGGTGTCACCCATCTTCGTACCGACGATCGCCTCTACATCGAGCGGGCTTGGAAGGTAACGGACAACAGCATCGAGCATCGGCTGGACGCCCTTGTTCTTGAAAGCAGATCCCGTAAGGACCGGAGTCGCCTTATCGGCGAGGGTCGCACGACGGATCGCAGCGATGATCTCGTCCTCAGAGAGATCTTGTCCCTCGAGGTACTTCTCCATCACTTGGTCATCGACATCTGCGAGAGTCTCGATCAACTCATGGCGTGCCTTATCTGCGGCATCCTTCAAGTTGGCAGGGATCTCTTCGACGAGGTAATCCTCGCCCTTCTTCGTCTCCCCTGGCCAGACAAGTGCCTTCATCTGGATGAGGTCGACGACGCCGATGAAGTCAGCCTCGGCACCGATCGGGATCTGGAGGACGAGTGGCTTCGCGCGGAGACGATCCTTGATCATGGAGATGCAACGATCGAAAGATGCACCGGTTCGATCCAACTTGTTGACGAAGCAGATCCTCGGAACCTTGTACTTGTCGGCCTGACGCCAGACGGTCTCGGATTGTGGCTCGACACCTGCGACGCCATCGAAGACAGCAACAGCGCCATCAAGGACACGGAGCGAACGCTCGACCTCGACGGTGAAGTCGACGTGGCCTGGGGTGTCGATGATGTTGATCAGGTGGTCTTTCCAGAAACATGTGGTCGCAGCGGATGTGATGGTGATACCGCGCTCTTGCTCTTGCTCCATCCAGTCCATCGTTGCTGCACCCTCATGGACCTCACCGATCTTGTAGGTGATACCGGTGTAGAAAAGGATGCGCTCAGTGGTCGTCGTCTTACCGGCATCGATGTGCGCCATGATGCCGATATTGCGGACGGTTGAAAGATCAACTGCCGTATCGATTGCTGCCACTTCTTCTTCCTCTTCTCGTTATCTTCTTGAATTACCAGCGATAGTGGGCGAAGGCCTTATTCGCCTCTGCCATCTTGTGGGTATCTTCGCGACGCTTCACAGCAGCACCTAGGCCGTTGCTCGCATCGATGATCTCGTTTGTGAGTCGCTCTGCCATCGACTTCTCACGTCGATCCTGCGCGTTCTCCACCAACCAACGGAGTGCGAGAGTCATCGCACGTGCAGCCTTCACTTCGACCGGGACTTGATAGGTAGCGCCACCGACGCGGCGTGAACGGACTTCGACTGCAGGCTTCACATTGTCGATTGCGCGCTTCAAGGTGATGACTGGATCAACCTCAGACTTAGCGCGGCATCCCTCGAGTGCGTTATAGACGATCGCCTCGGCAGTGGAACGCTTTCCGGCTGTGAGAACACGGTTGATGAGAGCAGTGACGACCGGTGAGTTGTAGACCGGATCAGCGATCACTTGCTTCTTCGGGGCGGGACCTTTACGTGGCATCTCTTCTTCTCCCCTTACTTCTTATCTCGCTTGGCGCCGTAACGTGATCGCGCTTGCTTGCGATCCTTGACGCCTTGAGTATCGAGTGAACCGCGAACGATCTTGTAACGAACGCCAGGAAGATCCTTCACACGTCCACCACGGACGAGGACGATCGAGTGCTCTTGCAGATTGTGTCCTTCACCAGGGATGTAAGCGGTGACTTCCATGCCGCTCGTAAGACGTACACGTGCGACCTTGCGAAGCGCGGAGTTCGGCTTCTTCGGTGTCGTCGTGTAGACGCGAGTGCATACGCCACGTCGTTGCGGACTTCCCTTGAGTGCAGGAGTCGTCGTCTTGCTCGACTTCTCCATGCGACCCTTACGGACCAGCTGCTGAATAGTTGGCACTACGTTTCTCTCTTCTCTCGTACGTCACTCTCCGACCCACGCGGTCGGGTGTGTCGTAACTTCTTCCGTTTTCATCCGCGCACGCGCAACGAATCACGAATGGCAAAATGAATTGCGTTCTTTTCTGCTCACTACTTTTTCCTTGAGCGGGTCTCAGCAACGAAACGACCGCGGATCTCAAGAAGCCCACGTGAGCAAGAGCGCGAGGGTAACGGAATCACGCTCTGTGGGTCAAAACGCCCCTACTCCTCCATCCGGCAGAGATCTCGGATTTGCCTCCCGCGACACGCCGAGGAGAGCTTTGCTAGCCTTTACCCATGACTCGCAAAGTAAAGAAATCAAGCGCAAAGGTTATCCGCCGGGGGCGTTCTTCCACATCTCGGATCAGCACCAAGAACCAGGTGACCCTCCCGGTCGAGATACTGCGCGAAGTCAACATGAAATCGGGAGATACCGTGAAATTCATAAGTAACGGTGAGGGGCAGATTTCCCTCATCAAGCATGAAGAACCAAAGTGGAAGATCGCAATGCGCGAGCTGATCGGATCTGAACCAGGGCTTGGTAAGCGATACGACTACAAGAAGGAGCGTGAAGAGTGGGATGCCACGCTGACTCGTCGTGGTTGATCGCTCTTCTAGATTCGGAAGATCTCCATCATGCTGAAGCTGTTACTCAATTCGAGAGATTGGGCATTGCTCCAGCCATTAGTGCGCTTTCACTCTGCGAACTACTCTCCTCATTTGAGATTCGTCGCCGGGAGAAGTTGAGACGTCTATCTGAGGCATTCGAACCCGTGATTCCAGTAGATGCCGAAATCGCAGCTAGGGGAGCTGAAATTCGAGTCGAACATCGACTCTCCCTCGGTGATGCGATCATCATCGCTTCCGCTCTCATTCACGACACGGAGTTGCTCACCTTCGATAAGAAGATGCAGAACGTCTTTGAACGGCTTAAATAGCGCAGTGACTGAAGCAACTCCTCCAAAGCCAAAGCTTCGCGGCGTCATCCATCTTGTGATGTCTCCCCTCTCGCTTGTAGCGGGACTTACTCTCGTCACTATCGCTCACGAGTTTCGGGGACGCCTCACACTAGGCATCCTCACTCTCACTGCAGGCCTACTCTTCACATCGAGCGCGCTCTACCACCGAGTGAAATGGCAAGAGTCAACGAAAGCGCTCTGGCGAAGGATCGATCACGCCAATATCCCTCTTCTCATCGCTGGTACTTACACTCCTTTTGCGGTCTTCTTACTCGACTCGAGGCAAGCCACTCTCTTACTTTCAATCATTTGGGGAACCGCCGTCTCTGCAGCGATCTTCCGAGTCGCATGGATCAACGCTCCGAGATGGCTCTATGTCCCGCTCTACATCGGACTTGGTTGGGTAGCGCTTATCTATCTGCCTGAGTTCTATCGTGAAGGCGGAATTGCGGTATTCACGCTCATCCTCATTGGTGGGCTGCTCTATTCAGCAGGCGGCATCATCTATGGCCTCAAGAAACCGAACTTCTCCATCAACTGGTTCGGATTCCACGAGCTCTTCCATGCGATGACAGCTGCGGCATTCACCTGCCACTTTGTCGCAGCAGCACTCGTTGTCTACTTGAGCAACTAAAAGAAAAGGCCCCGAGTCTCCTCGGGGCCTCTCTGCTTGAGACTAACTAACGAGCATCGACATCGAACTCATCGAGTCGGAC
>WLDY01000070.1 GCA_009704555.1 Actinomycetota bacterium
AGGTCCATTCGGATCAGTGCCTCATCCTCTGCGACCACGATCCGATAACTCATGTGCCCCGAGTCGGATTTGAACCGACACTATGCGGTGTTTGAGACCGCCCTCTCTACCGTTGGAGTACCGAGGCTCAGGTCAGATTATAGCGATGCTAATTGCGATAGGCAGCCGCAGAACCATCCACTGCTGCGCCGATGATGTGTACCCGCATCGCATTGGTGGATCCTGGGATCCCTGGTGGTGAACCTGCGACGATCAAGACGCTCTCGCCTTTTGCGACCGTTCCGCTATCGATCAGGATCTGATCGACCTGTCGCACCATCTCATCCGTCGTCTTCACTACCGGGACGATGATCGGTTCGACGCCCCAACTCAGCGCAAGTCGATTGTAGGTTGCGCTCTCAGGAGTACATGCAAGCATCGGGATCGAGCAACGTAACCGCGACATCCTTCGCGCGGAATCACCGCTCTGCGTGAATGCGACCAAATATTTCGCGCCGATGATCATGCCAACCTCGGTCGCGGCCTTTGTGATCGCGCCTCCCTTGGTCTTCGGCGCATGCTTGAGGGCCGGGATGAGGTCAAGAGCCTCACTCTCCGTCTTCTCGATGATCCTTGCCATCGTCTGGACTGCCTCGATTGGATATTGGCCGACGCTGGTCTCACCGGAAAGCATCAAGGCATCAGCGCCATCGAGGACAGCATTGGCACAGTCGGTCGCCTCTGCACGGGTCGGCCTTGGGTTATTGATCATCGAGTCCAACATCTGTGTCGCCACGATGACGGGCTTTGCCATCTCTCGGGCAGCGGTGATGCACCTCTTCTGAACCATCGGAACATCCTCGAAGGGGAGCTCGACCCCTAGGTCGCCGCGAGCGACCATCAATCCGTCAAAGGCCTCGATGATCTCAGCGAGATGCGCGACTGCTTGTGGCTTCTCGATCTTGGCTATCACAGGCACTCGTCTTCCTGCCTGATCCATGATGGTGAGCGCCTCATCGATGTCGCTCCCACGACGGACGAAAGAGAGCGCGATCAGATCCGCGCCGACTTTCAGCGCCCATCGAAGATCGTCTCGATCCTTGTCAGACATCGCGGGGACGGATACTGCGACTCCAGGAAGATTGATTCCTTTGTTGTTGCTGACGCTTCCACCTTGAACGATCTCAGTGATGACATCGGATGCAGTCACCTTCGTGACGCGTGCCATGATGTTGCCATCATCGATCAAGATGAGATCACCTGCCGAGCAATCGCCCGGAAGCCCCTTGTATGTTGTGCTTGCGCGTTGGGAATCGCCATCGATCTCGTCGACTGTGATGGTGAAAGTGTCACCCTTGGAGAGTTTGTGAGGGCCCTTACTGAAACGCCCTAAGCGAATCTTCGGCCCTTGCAAGTCGACCAAGATTGCGACTGGGCGACCTGCCGCCGCGGCGGAGTCCCTAATCAGAGAGTAGACGGCTTCATGCTCCGCATAGTCACCATGGGAGAGATTGAGACGAGCGACATTCATGCCAGCGGAGATCAGTTCGGCGATCTTCTCTTTTGTGGCCACAGCGGGACCGATAGTGCAGACGATCTTCGCTCGTCGCTTCACATCCATCGCCGCAAACATATGTCCAATCCTATCTTTCATTCCTCTTATGAATCACTGATACCTAGAGAGCGAGTGGACGCTCACTCGCAGCGATGGTGGTCGGCAATTGGTTTCGACCTGTGAGATATCGATCGACGGAAGCCGCAGCGCTACGCCCCTCTGCGATTGCCCAGACGATCAGGGATTGCCCGCGTCCAGCGTCGCCGCAGACGAAGACATTCTCAAGGTTGGTTTGATACTCATCATCTCGCGCAATCAACCCACGATCAGTGAGTGTGACGCCGAGTTCTTCGATCAACCCAGTGCGCTCCGGACCTGTGAAACCCATGGCAAGAAGGGCCATCTCACACTCGATCTCATGTTCACTCCCTGGAATCGGGATGAACTTCCCATCTTCCAACCTCGTCTCGACGACCTTGAGTGCGCGAAGTCGTCCTTCATCATCGGCTAAGAACTCTTGCGTCGCGATCGCGTAGACCCGTTCCCCACCTTCCTCGTGTGCGCTACTGACTCGGTAGACCATGGGGTAGGTCGGCCACGGTTGACCATCAGGACGCTCTTCGGTTGGCCGAGGCATGATCTCAATCTGCGTCACTGACTTTGCGCCTTGACGAAGTGCAGTGCCAAGACAGTCTGCTCCGGTATCGCCGCCGCCCAAGATGACTACTCGCTTGCCATCTGCATCTATCTGCGGTTCTGCTGGCAATTCCGAAAGCGCCTGCTTGTTCCCCCACGGCAAATACTCCATCGCCTGATAGACACCTTCGTACTCTCGCCCAGGTATCTCGAGCTCTCGCCACTGTGTAGCGCCAGTGGCGATGACGATTGCGTCGTATCGCGACTTGAGCTGGGCAACGGTCAGATCGCGTCCCACTTCGACACCTGGTCTAAAGCGCGTCCCTTCACGCTCCATCTGCGCAAGGCGTCGATCAAGAATCCTCTTCTCCATCTTGAATTCCGGGATTCCGTAGCGAAGGAGTCCACCTATCTTCTCCGCACGCTCATAAACGACGACCGTATGCCCCGCACGAGTGAGTTGTTGCGCTGCAGCAAGTCCTGCAGGACCACTTCCGATCACTGCGATCACTTTGCCGGTGATGCGATCAGGCTGTTGAGGTGTGACATGGCCTCGATCAAATGCCTCTTCGATGGTGCGTAGCTCCACCTGCTTGATGGTGACCGCATCCGCATTGATTCCGATCACGCATGCTGTCTCACAAGGCGCAGGACAGAGTCGCCCGGTGAACTCCGGGAAGTTATTGGTGGCATGAAGGCGTGCGATCGCCTCCTCCTTCTCGCCTCGCCAGATCAAGTCGTTCCACTCTGGAATGAGATTGCCGAGCGGACATCCTTGGTGACAGAACGGGATACCGCAATCCATGCATCGACCAGCCTGTCGCTGCAACTCATGGAACTCCTGGTCTTGATAGACCTCCTTCCAATCGCGGATGCGAATATCGACTGGTCTGCGCTCCGGCGTCTTGCGATCAGTGGTCAGGAAGCCTTTTGGATCAGCCATTGCTTGCCTCCATCACGACTCTCTCGACATCAAGACCCTCGCGTTCTGCCCGGGCGATGGCATCAAGAACGCGACGGTAATCCCGCGGCATCACCATCGTGAATCTTCCAACCGATCCACTCCAATCGGCTAGGAGGTCGGCAGCGACTCGAGAACCTGTCTCGGCATGGAAGCGAGAGATCAATTCGTGCAATCTCTTTGCCATCGACTCATCGACCGAAAGGAGATCGACCATCTCGCTGTTGACCTTCTGGGCATCAGCATCAAGGAGGAATGCGACACCGCCAGACATGCCGGCCGCAAAGTTCCTTCCTGTCGGACCTAGGACGACAACGGTTCCTCCGGTCATGTACTCACAACCATGATCACCGACGGATTCGACAACTGCTGAGGCGCCAGAGTTCCTGACACAGAATCGCTCCCCCACGACACCTCGGATCATGATCTCGCCCGAGGTGGCGCCATATCCGATCACATTACCCGCGATGACATTCTGCTCCGAAGCGAAACTCGCACGCTCGTCGGGTCTGACGATCACTCGTCCGCCAGAGATTCCCTTGGCGACATAGTCATTGGCATCTCCGTATAGTCGTAGCGTCAATCCGCGCGGAATGAATGCTCCGAAGGATTGTCCAGCTGAACCATGGAAGGTGATCGCGATGGAGTCATCCGAGAATGATCTTCCCGTCCGTGTCATCTCCGATCCGAGCATTGTCCCGACAGTCCGGTTCCCGTTGCTAATTGGAAATTCCAGATTGACGCTCTCCCCACTCTGCAACGCACTCTTCGCATGTTGGATCAACTTCCGGTCGAGAGCGTGATCTAGTCCATGGTCTTGCGAAACCTTGCGACTTCTAGGCGCCCCCTCGAATCCACTCGGGAACTGAAGTATCGGTGTGAGATCGAGACCACTTGCCTTCCAGTGATCGACCGCAGCACGAGTATCGAGACGCTCGACCGCTCCGATCGCCTCTTCCAAAGAGCGATAACCAAGAGAGGCGAGGATCTCTCTCACCTCTTCTGCGATGTATTGAAAGAAGGTCTCGACGAACTCAGGTTGCCCAGTGAATTTCTTACGTAGTTCAGGGTTCTGGGTTGCGACGCCGACTGGACAGGTATCGAGGTGGCAGACACGCATCATGATGCATCCTGAGACGACGAGCGGTGCGGTTGCGAAGCCATATTCCTCTGCGCCAAGAAGCGCTGCGATGACGACATCGCGCCCCGTCTTCATCTGACCGTCGGTCTGGACAACGATGCGATCTCGTAATCCATTCAGGATCAAGGTCTGTTGGGTCTCTGCAAGCCCAAGCTCCCATGGTGCACCAGCGTGCTTGAGCGAAGTGAGCGGCGATGCTCCGGTCCCGCCGTCATGTCCCGAGATCAAGACGACATCGGCATGAGCCTTACTCACACCCGCTGCGACGGTGCCAACACCGACCTCTGCGACGAGCTTGACGTGCACCCTCGCATGCTCATTCGCATTCTTGAGGTCATGGATGAGTTGAGCGAGATCCTCAATCGAATAGATGTCGTGATGCGGCGGCGGTGAGATGAGGCCGACTCCAGGAGTCGAGTGCCTGACCTTCGCGATCCAGGGATAGACCTTGTTTCCAGGTAGCTGTCCCCCCTCTCCGGGCTTGGCACCTTGCGCCATCTTGATCTGTAAGTCGTCGCTGTTGACCAAGTACTCACTCGTCACACCGAAACGA
>WLDY01000071.1 GCA_009704555.1 Actinomycetota bacterium
ATCCTTCGTAATCTCCTCAGCAATGCGCTCGATCATGGCGAGGAGCGAGAGATACGAGTGACTGTGAGTGAGCGCGAGACGAGCGTCGATATCGCCATCCGCGACTTTGGGTTGGGATTGAGTGCTGATCAATTTGAGCGCATCTTTGAGCGCTTCTGGCGCGCTGATCCCTCGCGCTCTCGAGAGCGTGGCGGGACTGGATTAGGTCTTGCGATCGCGGCTGAGGATGCGAAGTTGCATGGCGGGTCGATTCGCGTCTTTGGCGAGATGGGACGTGGTGCCCTCTTCTTGGTGACACTTCCCTCGGATTCAGGTCAGCCCATCACTGATCCACCAGTCGATCTCTCTCAACAGTTCCGCTACCAACTCTGAAAGCCACGGACTTCCTTCCACTTCGATAGCACGGTGTCACTCGCTCCAGTCAAACGTTTCCTCCACTCTGCGTCACGAGGGATCGCCTCGCTCGTCTTCCCCGACCTCTGTCCCTGTTGTCTTCGTGAGGGGCAGTGGGAGAGCTGCCTCGCACTCTGGCAAAGTGAAGCCAGTCTGCGCTTCATCGGAAAGGTGCCAGTCATCTCTACCGTCGCATATGACGATCGCGCCATGTCGGTCGTCCTCGCCGCCAAAGAACGGGGAGAGAGACGAGCAAAGGAATTCCTCACCCTTGCGATCTCGACCGGGATCACTCGGCTCGACTTCAAGGGGCCGAAGGACTCACTGCGAGTCATCATCCCGATTCCCTCATCGAAAGGTGCGATCCGTCGTCGAGGTGAGGACTTCATCCATTCACTAGCGAAGGAGGTATTGAGGACCGTGGCAATCTCCGATCATCATGTCGTCCTTCTCCCCATTCTGAGATGGAAGCGCGCGATCAGGGATCAGAGTGAGTTGACCATGCGCGAACGGATCGAGAATCTTGCTGACTCCTTGGCGGTCGATGAACGACGATTGGAGAAGGGATTGCACTCACTTGATATCACCAGTGCGGTCAGGTCGGGGCGAGACCTTGAGATTCTCCTCATCGATGATGTCATTACCTCGGGTTCGACGATGGCGGCCGCGATATCGGCGATATCACACTCTTCTCTCGGAGTGCGCTCATCGATCACGGGTATCACCGCCTGCTACTCCGCGCGAGGGCTCTGAACATCTCCTCTAAGATGTGTCCGTGGTCGCGATCCTCGACAAGATTCTCCGTGCTGGTGAAGGACGGATCCTCAAGCGTCTCGCTGCGATCGCCGAAGAGATCAATTCGCTGGAAAGCGAGATCTCCGCACTCTCCGACGGAGAGTTGCGTGCGAAGACCGATGAGTTCAAGAAGCGATATGACGATGGCGAGGAGTTGGACGACCTCCTACCCGAGGCATTCGCGGTAGTCAGGGAGGCAGCCAAGCGAACACTCGGCCAACGCCACTATGACGTTCAGTTGATGGGTGGCGCCGCGCTCCATCTTGGGAATATCGCGGAGATGAAGACGGGTGAGGGAAAGACTTTGGTCTCGACTCTACCGGCCTATCTCAACGCACTCTCTGGACTTGGCGTCCATGTCGTCACCACCAATGACTATCTCGCCGAGCGCGATAGCGAATGGATGGGTCGCATCCATCGATTCCTAGGGCTTCGAGTCGGTGTGATCCTCTCTTCCATGACCCCTGACGAGCGTCGCGAGGCGTATAACTGTGACATCACATATGGAACGAACAATGAGTTCGGTTTCGACTATCTCCGCGACAACATGGCGTGGTCGATCGAGACCTGTGTGCAGCGGGAACACAACTTCGCGATCGTCGATGAGGTCGACTCGATCCTGATCGATGAGGCGAGAACCCCGTTGATCATCAGCGGTCCCGCCGACAAGGCGACGAAGTGGTACGTCGAATTCGCGAACATCGCCTCTCGTTTGGAGCGGGATCTCCACTATGAAGTAGATGAGAAGAAGCGCACGGTAGGTATCGTCGATGCTGGTGTCACACGAGTCGAAGAACTCCTGAAGATCGAGAACCTCTATGAGTCGGTCAATACTCCGATGATCGGATATCTCAACAATGCGATCAAGGCGAAGGAACTCTTCAAGCGCGATCGAGACTATGTGGTGCAATCTGGCGAGCTATTGATCGTCGATGAACATACCGGTCGCATCCTCGCTGGACGTCGTTACAACGAAGGTCTCCATCAAGCTCTGGAGGCAAAAGAGCGAGTGCCTATCAAGGATGAGAACCAGACCCTTGCCACCATCACACTCCAGAATTACTTCAGGCTCTACAACAAGCTGAGCGGTATGACCGGTACTGCGATGACCGAAGCAGCGGAGTTCCTTCAGATCTACAAACTCGGTGTGGTCCCGATCCCTACCAATAAGCCTATGCAAAGAGCCGACCAATCAGATTTGATCTATAAGAACGAGCGTTCCAAGTTCATGGCAGTCGCTCAAGACATCGCAGAGAGACACAAGAAGGGCCAACCGGTCCTCGTCGGAACGGTGAGTGTGGAGAAGTCAGAGTTGCTCTCGGAGACCTTGAAGCGGCAAGGGATCCCACATGAGGTGCTCAATGCGAAACAACATGCGCGCGAAGCGGCGATCATCGCCCGTGCCGGAAAGCTCGGTGCAGTGACGGTAGCGACCAACATGGCAGGTCGCGGTACCGACATCATGCTTGGCGGTAACCCAGAGTTCATGGCTGATTTCCAACTGCAGGAGCGTGGTATCTCTCCCGTCGAGAATGCCGAGGAGTACGAACGCGCTTGGCCTGAGGAGTTAGCGAAACAGAAGGCGCTCGTCGCGACCGAACATGACAAAGTGGTCGAACTAGGCGGGCTCTATGTCCTCGGTACCGAACGTCATGAGTCTCGTCGCATCGACAACCAGCTGCGAGGTCGATCCGGTCGTCAGGGCGATCCTGGTGAGTCCCGTTTCTATCTCTCACTCGAAGACGACTTGATGCGTCGCTTCAATTCCGTGCTGGTGGAGCGATTCCTCGGTGCTGCCGGCATCCCGGACGATATGCCGATCGAATCGAAGATGGTCTCCAACGCGATCAAATCCGCGCAGACTCAAGTAGAGGCGCAGAACTTCGAGATGCGCAAGAACGTCTTGAAGTATGACGATGTCATGAGCCGACAACGCGAGGTGATCTACGGCGAACGTCGTGAGATCCTCGAGGGTCTCGACATCTCCCAAGAGATGCGCGGCTTCATCGAAGACACGGTCATCGGATACATCGATGTCGCCACCTCAGAGGGTTTCCCTGAGGATTGGGATCTTGACACTCTCTGGACCGCATTCAAGGCGCTCTACCCGGTCACCGTCACCCAAGAGCAGATGATCGAAGAGGTCGGCGGTCGTGGTGGTCTCGATCGTGACTTCATGATCCGCACCTTCCTCGATGACATCGAACGCGCCTACGGCGAGAGGGAAGAGAAGTTGACCGCACCAGTGATGCGTGAACTCGAGCGGAAGGTCTTGCTCTCCGTCCTCGATCGCAAGTGGCGCGAGCACCTCTATGAGATGGATTACCTACAAGAGGGAATCGGTCTTCGCGCGATGGCGCAACGAGATCCTCTGGTGGAGTACCAGAAAGAGGGCTATGACCTCTTCGTCGCGATGATGGATGCAGTGAAAGAGGAGACGGTCGGCTATCTCTTCAATGTCGAAGTGAAAGCGGAAGCTGGCGATCCATCCTCAGTCGAGGCGAAAGGTGCGGCAGCGGCACCTGCTACTCAACAACTTCGATATTCGAGTGGTGATGAGACCGGCGGCCAACAAGTGCGTTCTTCATCGAATGGTGCTGGCGTGGTGGGTGGCGCTTCGCGCAACGCGCCGTGCCCTTGTGGTTCTGGCAAGAAGTACAAGCGTTGCCACGGACTCGGCTCTTGATCTCAACGCGCTCGCTCTAAACCCGCTCAATCACTGTACAGAGCCAGCGACGATCAACTCCTTCGAAGCGAAGGACTATCGCATGCGTTCGACCTCGATACTCGAGTAAGACAGTCACCTCTGCCAATGACTCAAGCGGTTGCCTGATATGCACTCGCCGTACCTTTGGAAGGTCAGTGAAACTTCGTGTCATGCCAAGCAGTGTCGAGAATGGCTGGCGATGGCACCATCTAGCTAGTTGATGTGGCGCTCTCCGAGATGACATCACCTCCAGCAGACGGCGAGTGAAATCGCGGACCCAGAGTGTGATCTCTGGAAGTTGATCCTGAGGCGTCGGTAACGGTGAGAAGTTCGGGTCGAACTGCTCACCGAATTGAGTTGGGATCAGGTAGAGGCGACGCTTGATGCCAGCCTCTGTGATTCGGGTACGTTCTTCGAAGAGAGGGAGCATCGGCGCTTGCCAACCGATCTCCCGTTCTGTTACTTCTCTGCTCATGGCGCGAAGGTTGCATTCCTGAAGCCTTGAGCCATCAGGGGATTGTGGGAAAGTCTCTGGCCCGAAAGTATGACTGTGGATGAAGAGGTTTTGGATCCCGGTCAGTGCTTCAGCATCCGGGCATGGAAATCTCACGCAGGGGTGCGTTCGGGATCGCACTGATCATCATCTCGATCTTCGCCGCAGCCGCTCTCATTCGAGCCTCGGACCAAACCGAGCTTTACTGGGTCGCGACGAAGCGGATATCGGCAGGGGATCGAATCGCACCGGATGACGTCGCGCTCGCTCGCCTCTATCTTCCCGGCAGGGAGCGGATCTATCTCCATTCACGTGAGGAGATCTACGGACTGATCGCAACCGGCTCACTCGCGAAT
>WLDY01000072.1 GCA_009704555.1 Actinomycetota bacterium
CGACTCAGCCATAGCATTGAGGAGTTCTTGGATTCCCTCCCTCGTCGCGGCGGATAGCGCGAAGACTCTGTAACCACGTTTCTCGAGCGTCGCTTTGACCATATCTGCCATCGCGCGACCATCTGGAAGGTCGATCTTGTTGAGGGCGATGATCCGTGGCCGCTCCGCGAGCGGAATCTCTGCCTGATACTTCGCCAACTCTGCTTCGATAACATCGAAGTCTCGGAGTGGGTCACGATCCGTTTCAAGTGTGCCGCAATCGAGTACATGGACCAAGATCTTGCATCGTTCGACATGCCTGAGGAACTCGAGTCCCAAACCCTTGCCCTCACTCGCACCTGGGATCAGTCCAGGGACATCTGCGACAGTGAATCGAGTCTCGCCGACTTGGACGACGCCAAGGTTCGGAACCAAGGTGGTGAACGGATAATCGGCGATCTTCGGACGTGCTGATGAGATCGCAGCAATCAAGGATGACTTTCCTGCAGATGGGTAGCCGACGAGCGCGACATCTGCGACCGACTTCAATTCCAAGACGAGAGTGCGCTTCTCTCCAGGTTCTCCCTTGAGTGCGAAACCAGGTGCTTTCCGCTTTCGCGATGCGAGGGTCGCATTTCCGAGACCACCACGGCCACCACGTGCTGCGATGAAGGAGGTACCAACTCCGACAAGATCAGCGAGAACTTCGCCGCTTTCATCTTGGATGACTGTGCCATCCGGAACAGAGAGGATCAGATCATCGCCAGAGGCACCGTTTTGGTGTCCACCTTGACCTTGTCTTCCTGATGTCGCATTGCGATGCGGAGAGTGATGAAAGTCCAAGAGAGTGGTGACATTGGGATCAACGACGAGGATCACATCGCCGCCGCGACCACCATCACCGCCATCGGGTCCACCGAGTGGGACGAACTTCTCGCGATGTACGGAGACGCATCCATCGCCACCTTTACCGGCAGAGGCGTGGAGCATGACGCGATCGACGAAGGTTGCCATAGCCCTAGCTCCTCCTTGCCTAACTCTTCACTCAATAAAAAAATCGGGCCCGCGGCGCGGACCCGATCCTTGGAAAATCCGCTGTGGTTACGAAGCCGGGACGATGTTGACGACTTTGCGGCCACGTGCGTGACCGAATTCCACAGTTCCTGCTGCGAGAGCGAAGAGTGTGTCGTCCTTGCCGATACCGACGTTCTTTCCTGGGTGGAACTTGGTGCCACGCTGGCGGACGAGGATCTCGCCGCTGTTGACTACCTGACCACCAAATCGCTTGATCCCGAGGTACTGCGGATTGGAATCGCGACCGTTTCGTGTCGAGGAGACACCCTTTTTACTTGCCATCTTCTCTTCGCCTCCCCTTTACTTCACGCCGTTGATCGCGGTGATCTTCACGCGAGTGTTCTTGGAACGGAAACCTTGACGACGGCGATAGCCGGTCTTGTTCTTGTATCGGAGGATGTGGATCTTCGGACCCTTGACCTCATCGAGTACTTCACCCGTCACCTTGACCGAGGCGAGCGCGGATGGATCTGCAGTCACCTTCTCGCCGTCAACGACAAGGAGGGCTGGGAAGGAGACGGCCGAACCAGCGGCCTCATCGATACGATCGACGACGATGGTGTCGCCAACGGTCACCTTCTCTTGGCGTCCGCCAGCTTTCACGATTGCGTACACGTTCTCTCCTCGTTTTCTGATCTACAAGACTGCCTTTGGATCCCCATCCGTCAGGCCGACGGGCAAGGATACGGAGATACGGCTGAGAGGGTCAAACCGGCCTATTCCGCCGTGATGACCCCAGTGCTTACCGCTCTCCTACGCCTGCGACCGAAGGGTCGTCGGCTTGAATCGTCACTCTCATCCACCGGCTCTACTGGGCCAGCATCGGAACTCTCCTCAGACTTCTTCTCAGGTCGCTTTTCGGACTTCTTCTCCGAACGCTTATGAGAACTTCTCTCCTTCGGTGAATCATCGTCCTGATCGCCGACTTCGCGATCGACGGTGCGCTTATTGACTGGATCCGCATGGATATGGATACCGCGACCTGAACAACTGTCACATGTGGTCGAGAAGGCTTCGATCAGACCTTGACCCACGCGCTTTCTCGTCATCTGGACCAAACCAAGTGAGGTCACCTCAGCGACTTGATGCTTGGTGCGATCTCGTCCCAGACACTCGACCAGGCGACGCAAGACCTGTTCACGGTTCGACTCCAGGACCATATCGATGAAGTCGATGACGATGATGCCACCAAGGTCGCGAAGACGGAGTTGACGTGCGATCTCCTCAGCTGCCTCGAGGTTGTTCTTGGTGACCGTCTCTTCGAGATTTCCACCCTTGCCGATGAATTTCCCGGTATTGACGTCGATGACCACCATCGCCTCGGTTCGGTCGATGACGAGCGATCCTCCTGATGGAAGGTAGACCTTCCGGTCGAGCGCCTTCGAGAGTTGTTCGTCGATGTTGTACTCAGCGAAGACGTCGGAGGTGCCGGTGTACTTCTCGACTCGCTCCATCAATTCAGGTGCGACATGGCCGAGGTAGTTATTGATGTCATCGAAGGCATCTGCGCCTTGGATCTGAAGCTTCTTGAAATCAGCATTGAAGAGGTCACGGATGACGCGGACGGTGAGGTCTGGCTCCCCGTAGAGCTGGGTCGGAGTGTTGATCTCCTTCTTCTCGCCCTTCTTCTTGATGTCGTCCCATTGCGCCTTCAATCGGGCGACATCTCGAGTGAGTTCCTCTTCACTCGCACCTTCGGCAGCAGTACGCACGATGACGCCTTCATCCTCGGAGATGAGATTGCCAAGGATCTGCTTCAAACGAGCGCGCTCGTTCTCGGGAAGTTTGCGGCTGATGCCACTCATTTCGCCACCTGGGACGAAGACGACATAACGTCCTGGCAGGGAGACCTGAGAGGTGAGGCGAGCGCCCTTCTGTCCGATCGGATCCTTGGTCACTTGGACCATGACCATCTGACCTGACTTGAGGACATGTTCGATCCGCTTGTCCTTGTTTTCGGAAAGGCCCGCCTCATCCCAATTCACTTCACCGGCATAGAGAACTGCATTCCTGCCCTTGCCGATATCGACGAATGCGGCTTCCATCGAAGGAAGGACGTTCTGTACTTTGCCAAGGTAGACGTTTCCGACATAGGAGACGTTGCTGTTCTTGTTGACGTAATGCTCGACCAGGATCTTGTCCTCGAGGACTGCGATCTGGGTACGGTCACCCTTCTGTCGAACGATCATCTCTCGCTCTACAGACTCGCGACGCGCAAGGAACTCACCCTCAGTGAGGATCACACCACGTCGGCGGTTCTCTCGATAGGCCTCTCGGTGTCCATCACGGAAGCCTCGTTGTGGGCGGGAACCTCGACGTCGGAAATCATCACGCTTCTCACGAGTGCGGGAAGTGGATGGACGGCTCTCTCGGACCTTTACGACAGTGACGACGCCATCCTCATCGACGACCTCGCCGGGAGCGACGCTCTCTTGTCCAGGTCGAACGCGCTTGCGACGCTTTCGGAGTTTCGGCTCTGCGCCATCCTTATCCTCATTTGAGGACTCATTCTCATCGCCGGAGTCGTTGCTGCTGTCAGGTTGTGACGAGTCCCCATCGCGGTGGCGGTTTCGTCCGCCTCGTCGGCGTCGTCGCCTCCGCGGGTCGCGGCTCTCGGAGTCGCCCTCACTCTCGTCACGGCGCTTGCCACGCGGTGAAGGCTTTCGCTCATCGCTATCGCTTGCACTTGTCTTCGTGACTGCTGGCGCTTGGAACATCGGGACTGGGATCGCCTTGGCGGCACGCTTCGGCTTCTCGCTCGGTGTCGTAGTGCTTGGAGTCGTCTCTTCGCTCGCAGCTGCCTTCTTTCGGCGCACGCGAACCTTCTTCTCAGTTGGCTCTGTAGCCATCTCTCAAACCTCTAATCTCAAAAAAATCTCGTATGGATCGGTCCAGTGACTGATCTCGCTAGCCGCGATATGCACAAACTCGAAGCGACCGCACGTTCCAAGAGCGGTACCAGCTTCACCTAGAGATCGCTTCATCCAACGATGGAGAATCGAATCCAGAAAACCTGTGCGCATCTGCGCTGGGCGAATTATGGCAGAGGTTGGGCGCGCTTGCCCAATCGCCTGCAAAACAGGCGTGTTATCGACTGGATCGGAGGTGGACGTTCTGCAGCAGGCCGAATCCGATCAGGCAGGCGAACATGCTCGATCCACCATAGGAGAGGAATGGCAGTGGCACACCTGTCATCGGCATCAATCCCATTGTCATACCGATGTTCTCGAAAGTTTGGAATGCGAACCAAGCAACCACACCTATTGAGACCAGACGACCGAACATATCCTCACTCCGCCGGGCGATCGCAAAGCCTCGGAAGATGATGATGGTGTAGAGCAAGATGATCGAACCGGATCCAAGGAAACCCAGTTGCTCTCCGGCGACAGTGAAGATGAAGTCAGTCTGTTGCTCAGGGACGAAGCGACCGCTGGTCTGTGGTCCATCGAAGAGTCCAGTTCCGGTCAACCCACCGGATCCGATCGTGATGCGCGACTGTCGCAATTGATATCCGGTGTAGAGCGGATCCGCGTTGGGATCTATGAAAGACTCGAGACGTTTGACCTGATAATCACTGACCACACCAGTCTGCACTGCGACGAACCCACCGAGGATCGCGACCGCTATCAATCCGAAGACCCATCTGCTTGCAGCCCCTGATACTGCGATGATGGTGA